>CAZBHY010000033.1:0-11324 GCA_964491705.1 uncultured Planctomycetales bacterium | reverse complement strand
GATCACCGCGCCATGGCCAACCAGCAATAAGGGCTTTTTCGCCTTTTCCAAATAATTCACAAAACGTAAAACATCAGATGTCTTAACTTTCGGAGGCAATGTATATCCGGGAATATCCATTTTCGGATCCAGAGTGGATCCGGTAAATGGTCCCGAGGTAATATCCTTTGGTAAATCAATGACCACCGGGCCCCGACGCCCTGTTTGTGTAATATGAAACGCCTCCTTAACAATGCGCGGCAGGTCATTGGTCTTTTTGACCAAATAGCTATGCTTGACAATGGGCATGGTAATGCCAAAGGTATCTGTTTCCTGAAACGCATCTTTACCCAGCATCGGCGTAATGGTCTGCCCGGTCAGCACAATCATCGGCACAGAATCCATCATGGCGGTCATGATGCCTGTCACGGTGTTTGTGGCCGCAGGACCTGATGTCACACACACCACGCCTGGCTTGCCTGTCGCACGGGCATATCCATCAGCCATATGGGCAGCCCCTTGCTCATGGCGGACCAGAATCAGTTTAATTTTTGAATTGACCAGCGCGTCAAAAATTGGAATAACCGATCCACCGGGATAACCGAAAATATATTCAACGCCATGGGCCTCCAGGCATTTGATCAAGGCCTCAGCCCCAGTGATCACTGGTTTCATTTTTTTCGTCATAGGTCACCTTGTTATCTCTTGATGTATTATCATGCTTAAAGTGAGGATAAATTTTAACAAAGCCCCGTCCAATACGCAAGGAAAAATAATCGCAATACCACGTCAGGATTAAAATGTCTAAATACTACATACAATAGAATTTAAAAACGCGGCTTAATCTTAAAAATTTTATAAAACATCATTGAAATGTACTAAAAAGAAATTACCATAAATTTATGCATTTAAATTCCAAACTGTCTGTTTCTTTGCTTAGTTTCATTCTGTTTATTGGAGTGGTCCTCAGAGCATCTGTATATTTCCAGGTTCCCGCAGTCTGGCTGGATGAGGCATATACCGCTAATAAACTAATATATCTGCCATTACGATCTCTTATTCTAATCGAAGGAACCAGTCACGCTCTGATGCATGCTTATCCGGTCGGATTTCTCATCACACTCAAAGCAATAATTCATTTTTTTGGAATTTCGGAACTTGCCTTACGGCTTGTTCCATTTTTAAGTGGTATCGTCGCGTTGCTTACTTTTCCCATTTTAGCCAAAAAAATTTTATCACGCCCATGGGATCTTTGGGCAACTGGCTTATTCGCATTCTGTTATCCGTTGATTTTTCATTCCACCGAGGCCAAGCCATATTCCAGTGATATTCTGATCTGTATTTGCCTGCTGCTTCTTGCACGAAATGTAACCCAACAAAAACAAAATCCTCGATTGGTCCACTATGCGGTTATCGGACTATATACATTGATCTTTTCATTTCCTTCAGCATTTATCATTTTTCCATTTCTAATCGTTTGGATTTTTTGGCTAGTGTCACAAAATAATTACCACGCATCGATCTATTGGATTAAAATTTTTCTTTTTTTAACAACGATTCAGATGTTGTACTTTTTTGTCTCGCTTCAGCATTTCCCAACTGACCCTAACCTGATTGGATATTGGGAGAATTATTATCTTCCAATTACAAAAGGCATCATGCCATGCGTAAACATGCTTTGGTCAACTTTTTCTGATATTTTTGACACATGGTGGGGGATCCCGCCGGCTGCAGGAATAGTTCTTATGACCATCGGAGCTGTGGCTATGATCAGGAAAAATTTTAGTGATGCACTTTTATGTTTGATCCCAATTGCAGCTGTTCTCAGTGCATCGTCTTTACGCCTGTATCCCTTTGCTACGCGCACCATTGCTTTTCTAACACCGATTATCATTCTTCTGGTAATTCAAGGATGTCAATGGTCGATCCTTAAACAGTGGCCACTTCTACGCAAGGTGGTGATCTGCATATGTACTTCAGCGTTGCTTTTAACCTGTTTTATAAAATCTGCTCCTATCATAAAACATTTTTCATTCGGAAAAGATATCCGGCCGCTGATGTATTTTTTAAAAACGAATTTTAAAAATGGGGACAGCCTTTATGTAAATACATTAGGATTACCGACATATGCCTTTTATAACTATTTGATCCGTGAGCGAACAGACCTCATGGACTATGCGGGGATTATTGGGGATGCAATGATGACCATATCTTATCAAGGCGCGGATCTGCAGGCCATTGCATTTTATCCAAAATACTTTGACAGTGCATGTGCCATCAGTGAAAACAATATGTTTTTTTGTGAAAGAGAGGATACATGCTTTCATTTCTCTCAGGAGCGCAATTGGTTTATTTTTGCGCATGCTGAACAAGCCACGCGTCTAATGATGATCTCCTATCTTGATCATATTGGCAAGCAGCTTATCTTTCTGCAGGGGGATGATAATGCCTTTTTATACTTGTATGAGATAAAAGGCCCCAATGCCTGTTTCTTGTACACGGATCTTCGTCAAGATTTCACAAATGTACAAACAGAAACTATATATTAAAAATGAAATAATTCTTGTCCAATAACCACACACCATTACAATAAATTTAACAACAATGAGAAGGGGAGATGCAAAAAAATTCAAAAATTTATTTTCTTGTATTCGTGATTATTCTCATCACTGGCATCAGCATGCGCGCATCAATTTTTTTCAAAAATCCAGCGCTATGGATCGATGAGGCCTTGACCGCAAATAAACTGATTCACAGTCCAATCAAAAGTTTGGTCATGCCAGACGCCGCCGCTCAGGAAATGACAATGCATGCGTACCCCTTTGGATTTCTTGCCCTATCACAATTCGTCATTATATTGTTCGGTCTGACGGAAATGACACTGCGCCTCATCCCATTTCTCAGCGGGATCATGGCACTCTTTATTTTCCGCCGGATTGCCCAGCATCTATTTAATCCCCCATGGGATTTGTGGTCCTTCGCCATGTTTGCAATATGCAATCCGCTTATTCTTCATTCGGTCGAACTCAAACCTTATTCAAGCGATGTTCTCATCTGTGTCTGTTTGATACTAACTGCAATTAAAGTCATGAACCAAAAGAATCGCCCTCCGGCGGCCCATTACATTATCATCGGAATATTCTCGTTGATCACTTCGTTTCCAGCAGTATTTCTTATTTTTTCTTTCCTCATCATATGGATTTTTTTGTTATTATTTCGCCGAAATTTTAAAGCATTCATATACTGGTCCAGCATCTTGTTCATTTTAGTTGCGTTCCAAGGATTATATTTCTTTATTTCCCTACGTCATTTTTTTTCTGATTCCGCCCTCACAGGATGGTGGACATTGGATTATCTTCCGATTGCCTCAGGATTCGTTGAATGTGCCATTATGCTCTGGCGATCTTTTGCTGATATTTTTTGCACATGGGGGATTCCGCCGGTGATCGGCATCCTATTTTTAATCAATGGCATGATTTCCATCGTTATCAACGATTTCAAATATGCCGTCATATGTCTAGCGCCTATCATGGCTACATTATTGGCATCTGCACTTCATTGCTATCCTTTCGCACCAAGGACTGTTCTATTCTTAACACCCATTTTCATAATCCTAATCATGCAAGGCTGTCAATGGACCTATTTTTCAAAATGGCCTGTGTTTCGCAAGATAATGAACTACACATGCATTGCATTCTTGTTAATAACGTGTTTCACAATGTCACTGCAAAAAGTCAAAGATTTTTCTTTTGGCGAAGACATCCGTCCGCTTGTCCAATATCTTTACGCGCATCGCAAGAATACAGATGGACTGTATTTAAACTCTTTTGCACATCCGATATACTGGTTTTATCTTTATTACTATTCTTATCCCCCTATTGATTATACCGGCTTGTTTTCTGATCAGCCAAATATCACTGCGAATGGGTTGAGCACAATACAATTGATGCTTTTTCCAAATGAACATATTTGCAAGATTGCACACGACGGGAATTCTTTCCTCACCTCTAAGCGTCCTGACCAATTTATTCGTCATGGACGCAATTGGTTTCTCATGACGCACATACCGCCAGAAGGCCAAGAGTTCATACTCAATTATCTCGATGCCATTGGCACACGCATCATGACAAAGCAGTCGGATCGCAACGCAGTTCTTTATTTGTATGACATCAATTACGCTGGTCTTACGCCAGGTGAGTAAGCATCTCAGGGATCGATATTTTTTAATGGTGTCTTGCAGAGCTCATATGGGAATGTCGATCAAAAAGTTTATAGATTTTCATATCGTTATCGAATGATCATCGATAAGAAAATTCCTTAGACAATTTTCAATGGCCGTGATGTCGGTCAATGCCATTAATTCTGTGCGTAGGCGTGCCGCGCCGGGTATGCCTTTCAGGTATCCCGCATAAAATTTTCGAAATGCATAAATGCCAGATTCCCGTTGATAATATCGTGCGTACATCTTCAGATGCTCAATACACATATGCACACGTTCCGCGAGAGAAGGCGGAGGAAGCTGTTTACCTGTTTTTAAAAAATACGCGATCTCGTTAAAGATCCATGGATTGGTTAAGGCCCCGCGGCCAATCATCACACCATCACATCCCATCTCAAAAAGATCTTTCGCGTCCTGCGGGGTCATCACATCACCATTGCCAATCAGCGGAATCGTGATGACTTTTTTAATTTTTTCAAACCATGTCCAATCCGCTTTGATCTTATATCCCTGACTGCGCGTCCGGCAATGAACCGTGAGCGCAGATGCCCCGGATTGTTCAACCATTCTGGCCACATCAAGAATAACAATACTGTTCATATCCCAGCCGAGACGTGTTTTCACCGTGACCGGACGATGCGTTGCGCCAACAGTGGCCTTGACCAACCGTTCAAATAATGGGAGATCGCGCAGTAATCCCGCGCATTCTCCACGTGATGCATGACGTCCCGCAGAACACCCAGCATTGATATCGATAAAATCCGGACGGAATTGCTCTGCAACACGGACCGCGTCTGCAAAGACAGATTCATTTTTTCCAAAAATCTGTATCCCAACAGGCCGTTCTTCATCAAGAATCTTTAATTTTGCCTTCGCTTTATCAATGTGGCGGATGAGGGCTTCCACGCTGACGAATTCCGTGATTAACACATCCGCCCCCAGACGTTTGCACACGGCACGAAAAGGGATATCAGTGACCTCATGCATGGGCGCAAGAAAAAGGGGATGTTGGCCTAATTGTATCGTTCCGATATTCATATGCTTTGAAAATGTCAGATAACAGTGCCAGACAAAAGCTGTTCGTCCAGAATTACGTGTCATCGATCATGGATTCTTGATAAAGACGATAGGATTATACTGAAATCAGACTGATTTGCAAATAAGCGAATGAAATGTATAATATCGCGCCCAGACAAACAGGGAAAATCAAAGCTTAAAAATGAGCGATCACAACGATGGATAAGACGCATCCCATAATAAAAATTTCATTTCACACGATCGGCTGCCGTGTCAATCAATACGAAACAGCGGTATTACGCAATATATTCGCCAATGGCGATTTCGCGATTGTCCCTGAAAAAGCGATTGCCGATATCGCTGTCATTAATACCTGCACGGTCACCGCCAACAGTGACACAGATACGCGCCGGCTGATCAACCGGCTCATCCGCATCAATCCCAGCGTCCGCATTGCCCTCATTGGTTGTCAGGCACAACTGCATGCGGACACGCTGAAAACCCTGCCGAATGTCCGTTGGATCGTTGGCAATGCCTGCAAATTTGATTTACGTGAAATTATTCAAGCCATGGGCGATGACAGCGCCCCGCATGTCGTGACACCGACGATTAAAAAACAATCCTTTTGCCAGCCTGTCCCGGCCATTGATGACACCCATACCCGAGCCAATCTGAAAATTCAAGATGGGTGCATAAATTTCTGCACATATTGCGATATTCCCTATGCCCGGGGGCCCGCACGCAGTCGGGTGTTTCGCGATCTGATCAACGAAGCCCATGCGCTGGCCAATGCCGGCCATAAAGAAATTGTCTTAACCGGCATCAACATCGGTGCCTACCAATTCCAAGGCTACAATCTTCTGGATGTCATTAAAGCCTTGGAAGACATTCATGCACTGCGGCGTATTCGTATTTCTTCGATTGAGCCATCGCCGGTGGTTGTTCCGTTGATTCAGCATATGAACCAACCATCGACAAAGTTATGCCGTTTTTTACATCTGCCCATTCAGTATGCGCATGACGATATTCTGAAAAAAATGCACCGGCGCTACGCGCTAAAAGAGGTCATGGATATTATCACCATGGCCAACGATACCGTGCCACGCATCTGTATCGGGTCCGATATCATCACAGGATTTCCCGGTGAGACACACCTGATTTTTGATGACGCCTATGCCGCACTCAAACAGATGCCGTTGCATTATTTTCATGTCTTCAGTTTTTCCCCGCGCCACCACGCCCCGGCCAAGGATTTTCCCAATCAAGTTCCCGCGAAAATCATTGGTCAACGCAGTCAACGTTTGCGCCTCTTGAGTCAGCGTAAGCGCCGCCAATTTTATCAGCGCATGCTTGGCCAAACCGCCACCATACTGTTTGAACAAAAAAAAGGCAATGCGTGGCAGGGAACCACGGATAACTTCATTCCTGTCAAAGTCTGCTCAAACAAGCCTTTGAAAAATCGAATGAGACGTGTACAATTAATATCTATTCACGGTTCTCAGATCAACGGAATTTTGAAAACATCAAGGAGGTCATGATGGCTGTTGAAAAAGTTGGGGAACACTATGAATGCAGTATTTGCGGCAATGTCGTTGAAGTCACGGTTGTAGGTGGGGGAGAACTGTTCTGTTGCGGAAAACCTATGGAAAAAACAAATTAACAATACGGTGCCAAGACAATGAACGCGCGCGACATTCTTCAATGGTTAAAAACCACTGAACCCGATGCCCTCAAGGCGCTTTACACGCAGGCGTATGATGTCAAACGCCGGCATGTCGGTACCACTGTGTATTTTCGCGGCATTATTGAATTCAGTAATATCTGCCAAAAAAATTGTCTGTATTGTGGCATCCGTCACGATAACACACGGGTACAACGGTATCACATGCCTCTGGACGAAATCATCGAGACAGCCTGCATGGCCCACCGTATGGGATACGGTTCTATTGTTTTACAATCCGGGGAACGAAACGACGCCGCCTTTATTCAATGGGTAGAAGATGCCCTCAAAGGCATTCACCAGGCAACCAGCGCAAGGCTCGGAATAACATTGTCGTTAGGCGAACAGACACGAGAGACATACCAGCGCTGGTTTGATGCCGGAGCCCACCGGTATCTTTTGCGCATTGAAACCTCCAATGCCACACTTTATCAAAAACTTCATCCGGAATGCCACGATTATTCCTATCGTCTCCAGTGTCTGAATTTTTTAAAAGATACCGGTTATCAGGTCGGAACAGGCGTCATGATCCGGCTGCCGTTCCAAACATACGACGATCTCAAAAATGACCTACTGTTTTTTCAAGAACATGATATCGATATGATCGGAATGGGGCCATATATTGCGCATGATGACACCCCATTAGCAACGCAGACATCGTATCTAATCGACGAAAATCCGTTGGAGTTGAGCTTAAAAATGATCGCGTTGGCACGGATTCTTTTAAAAGATGTCAATATCGCGTCAACCACCGCGTTGCAGGCGCTGTCAGCAAATGGGCGAGAACTCGGGATCATGTGTGGAGCCAATGTCATCATGCCCAATATGACGCCGGTGAAATATCGCCGCGCGTATCAGCTGTATGACCATAAACCATGCCTGGATGAAAATGCAGAGATGTGCCGTGCCTGCCTTGAACAGCGCATCCGTTCAATTGGGGAAACTATCGGATATCATCAACACGGAGATTCCCCGCATTTTAAAAACCGCACGCAAATGAGGAACTGATCCATGACTGATGACATGACCATCAATGACAGCATGCCAGCCAACGAGCATACCGAATCGATCAACACGGCGCCATCAGAACAGGCCAGTGAATCGCCCAGCGCCTCGGCCCATCCCAAAAAAATCTTTGTTGTCCAAAGCGAACGCGATGATCTCAACACGATCTGTTTTAACGCACTCAAACGACACGGCGTCACACCGATTATCCTTAACTTGCCTGAGGAAAGCCGTTCTCTCCTGGAAATCCTCAATCAGAATCCAGCAGTCTGCTTTGCCCTGATTATTCTCAGCGGCGATGATTTTATCTATGACCGCCTCTCCGGAAAACCCGGTGAGGCGCATCTGGGGGCAAAACAAAATGCTGTTTTTCATCTTGGATTTTTATTGGCAAAATTCGGCAACATCGGCACACTGACTGTCTATCGCGAGCAAAAAAGTTTTCATCTCCCCACAGGGTTTCAGCATACGGCCTTTATCCCATGCGAAAAAAATGGAAAATGGGAAGATGTCTTATCGAGCAAATTTAAAACGCTGCATATCATCTGATCTGCGTGCATGGAAATCCAACCATGTTGTCCCCTTGGTGATGCCTATGACTAAGCACAAAAAAACAAACAATGGTCATATTTTCCCGGTGATTAAGATATTGCGTTTTTCACTACCTATGCTAAATTATGTCATCGTAAAATACTGAAAATTTTGAAGAATAATAAACACGGGAGAATACACCATGACATCATTTGAAATCTTTGACCGCAAGGTCATCATTCGTATCAAAAACAATATCTGCGAGACCGCGGATGAACTGTTATCCAGCGATATCTTTCAATCCGTTCTCACACGATGCATCCGCAACCTTGAACGCCATCAATCATACCTGTTGGGAATTTTCGGAAAAAAAACGATCACCGATCATGATATTGCCGCACTGGTCAAAACCTTTCTTTTTTTAAGTAAAATGGATGGGGAGCTCGTTCCTAACGTTGTTAAATCCGCAGATATCTTTCTCAAAGACCGTGCGCTCTTAAATGAATTTACCGAACATCTCTACAATTATTGGCGCAGCTTTGACCGTTTTATCATTGGAGAGGCAGACGGCTCGCATCGCGAAAACCGGCCGTACCGCGTCTTTAACAATACGATTGAACAGCTGACACACTTAATCCGTGCGGTCTACCGCGATATCCAAGAAAATATCACCGGGAATCACCCAAAAATTTACCGGCAGATCCGCGCAGGTGCAGAAATCGCCGCAATCACGGTACCGCAAAAATATTCTTTTTCCTCAAAAGAATATAAACGATTAAATACAATCCCCGTGATCCGTCAGATGCTGATCTATCCGCCGTTAATTCTCAACCCATCAATGAATAAACGGACGGGCATGTTTGAGCAGGTTGATAAAAATCCGCTGGCCAATGTTACGATCGATGCCCATGACTGGCTGTGTTATCCCGCCAAGGTTGGCCCGCTGCTGATTTTTATTTATTTTCATAAAAAATTTTGCGAACTGGGATTTTCCTTATGTAATCTTTTTGAAATGGCCGACGACCAAGAAATCCGACGCAAACCGGATGCCGTCTACTGTTTTGGCGTGCCGCGCGAGAGTGAAGAGATGCTGCGTGACCATCCCACCGTATTCTATGAAGATGAAAAAAATGATCTGCTAGTTGGCGTTGTGCCCAATGATGATGAATTTGGATATTTTGGGTACCTGAAAAAAATGGTCTTAACCTTGCATAATATCCACATGATGAAAAAAGGCATCCTGCCATTTCACGGGGCCTTGGTCCATGTCATGCTCCCCAAAAATAAAAAAGCCACAATCCTTTTGGTCGGCGACACGGGAGCCGGAAAATCAGAAACACTTGAAGCATTGCGGGACTTGGGAAAAGAGCAAATTCAGGACATGATCATCATTGCGGATGACATGGGATCGATCCAGATCAAAAAAAACCAAGGGATCATCGGTTACGGCACAGAGATCGGCGCGTTTTTACGCCTGGACGACCTCAAACCAGGATACGCCTTTGGCCAAATGGACCGCGCGATTATCATGAGCCCCAACAAAATCAATGCGCGCATCATTCTTCCGGTGACAACATTTGACCGGGTCATCTCAGGATACAAGATTGATTTTATCCTATATGCCAATAATTATGAAGAGATCGATGCCGACCATCCGGCCGTGGAACACATTCCATCAGCTGAGCTGGCCCTGCGTGTCTTTAAAGAAGGCACTGTCATGAGCAAGGGGACGACCACATCCACCGGTCTGGTCCATTCGTATTTTGCGAATATTTTCGGACCGCCGCAATACCGCGAGCTGCACGATCCATTGGCTCAGAAATATTTTAAAAAAATCTATGACCACAATATTTTTGTCGGTCAAATGCGCACACGATTAGGCATCCCCGGCTACGAACGTAAAGGGCCGGAGGCAGCGGCACAGGCCTTACTGAATATCATTAAACAACGATGATACGGCGGGGAGAATAATGCGTTGCCCGGCAACCTCCTGGATCAATAAACAAAAAATACCCATTCTCATCCTGGCCTGGATGAGCGTTGTCGGGGCGTGTTTTTTTGCATGGCAGATCGCGCACATTTCGCTGCATGGCGCTGCGCCTGCCATTGCCGTTTCCCATCTGATCCTCATCGCCTTGGGCGATTTTGTGATCATCCTTATTCTCCTTTTTACGTGCTGGATGGCCATATCATGCTGGATGGCTCAAAGGCATCACAATGATGAATATCTGAATCATGCACTTAAAGACAATGAGGCACGTTTTCAAAGTGTGATCGCAAATGTGCCCGGAGCCATATTCCGATGCCGTTTCGATCAGCATTGGACAATGGAATTTTTAAGCGCGCGGATTGAGGACATCACGGGTTATGCTGCTGATGAATTCCTTCATAACACGCAGCGCAGCTATCAAAGCATTATCCATCCGGATGACGCCCCATCCGTATCGCAGGACATTCATCATGCCCTGACGGAAAAAAAATCCTATTCTCTGGAATACCGCATTATTGCTGCCAACAGAGACATCAAATGGGTGAACGAAAACGGACGAGGATTTTTTGTGGAAAATGATGCACAGATCTATGTCGATGGTCTCATTGTGGATATCACACAACAAAAGCACATGGAAGAGGCCATGCAGCGCATGCAAGACCAGCTGGCGCATACAAAAAAAATGGCCGCGATTGGCGAATTGTCTGCCGGTATCGCGCATGAAATAAAGAATCCGCTGGCCATTATCCGTCTGGGCGCAGATGCCCTGGAATGCGAGCTGCCTGCGGATGATATCATCAACCGTAAAAAAGTCCAAATGATCAAAGATGCTGCTCAGCGCGCTAATAAGATCGTCGTTGATC
>CAZBHY010000032.1:0-11724 GCA_964491705.1 uncultured Planctomycetales bacterium | reverse complement strand
AGTCAGGATTTCCTGATAGCCGCTCATGGACGTATTAAAGATAATCTCACCGGATGATTCTCCTGTCTCATCCAGCGATCGGCCGTAAAATGCCGCTCCATCTTCCAGATAAAGGATTGCTTTTTTCATGCGTTTAGACACAAAAAATCCCCAAAAGCCAAAAGCTTTTGAGGACGTCGTTGCCCCCTAAATTTTTCTATACTATACCTGTAAACGCGGCGCTTGTCAAGAACCGGGGGTTCGTGCGTCGATAGCGCAACGCCCGACGATAACAATTATTCTTCGGATAGCCCTTGCAATAAAACTAAGGCGCGTCTGAAGCCGTCTTCCTCTTGGTTTTTTTGAAAAATTAACAGCGCCTTCTCCGCATCCTGGGCAGCCAAATCGCGTCGCCCCCTCAATCCATTGGCAATGGCGAGCATATAAAAAATCTCGCCCTGGCTCGGATCAATGGTCACAGCGGCATTAAACGTATCCACTGCGCGATCAAGCTGGTTGACATGCATATATGTCTGCCCCAACAAAACATAGGCCGGAATATTGCGGGGATTCGTCCGGATCGCTTCATCCAAAACCTTGATCCCGGATAAAATATCCCCTTTAGTAATAAAACTCGCGGCTAATGTGATTAATGGATCCTGCGACGCGGGTGCTGGAGATGCGGCTGCCATACGCTCATTCCTCGGTGCAATGGTCTGCGTTTTTTTAACCGCAGCTGCCTTGTCCGTCGCATCGTCTGTTTTTAACCCACACCCACCGGCCATCATTCCCACTAGCAATATCGCGACTATGCGTTTCATATGGATTCCTTTCGTGTAATATTTAGCTCATTATATAGCAGAAATCAAAAAGCGCAATCCTCTCTACATAGAATAAACATTCCTGCCTGCCAGCAATCCACCAGCGCACAGGCAATGGGCCGCCCTATTGCCCACCAAATATTTTTCTGCACTGCGTGTATATTCTCTTGCCCAAACAGTTTTTTTTCAGTATCCTACGCATATGGTTCCTCTTATTATTATCTACTTTACCGTGTTAATCCTGATCGGGATCTTTTCTGCCTTTCAAAATAAGAATTCAGACGATTTTTATGTCGCTGGCAAACGGTGTGGTCTGCTGTATGTCACATCCAGCTTGCTGGCTACCATTTTAGGCAGCTCGGCAATCTTAGGAACCATTTCTCTCAGCCAACACAGCGGATGGTCTGCCAGCTGGCTGATGCTCTGTGGATCAATCGGCTTACTGCTGCTTATTCCCCTGGCAAAATATGTTCGCCGCTATGGAAAATTCACCATCGCAGACATGTTGGAATCTTTTTATGGCCCACAGATCAAGCGTATTGCCTGTACCATTATCCCTATCGCCTGGACAGGCGTAATCGCGGCACAGATTATCGGATGTGGAAAAATTTTCGCGTTTCTTACGCCGCTGTCCTACATGCAAGGATCCATTCTTGCCGGATCTGTCTTCACGATTTACACCATTCTTGGCGGACAAATCTCCATCGTTAAGACCGACCAATGGCAATGCGTGCTCATTGTGTTCACCCTCGGACTTTCTGCCGCAGCAGCAATTCGCCTTTATGGTATCCCCTCATGGGCGCATATCCATGAGACATTTCCATTCCACCACGATTTTTCTTGGGTGGACCTTCTCATCCTGCTGTTGACCTATGCCTCAACATTTGTCGTCGGGCCTGATATTTATTCCAGACTTTTTTGCGCAAAAAATGAACGCACGGCAACGCTCAGCGTGTTCTGCGCGGCCGTCATCTTGGCCCCTGTGGGATTTTTTCTCACCTTTATCGGAACAACCGCAGCGCTGCACTCATTTGACTTCTTACTCGCCGGCCCCATGCCGTTCATTCTCTGCCTGGGCCTTCTCTCAGCCGTCATCTCATCCGCTGATACCACGCTCTTAACAGCATCCGCCACGTTTGCGGAATTATTCACCGACCTCGGTCTGATGTCCTCGATCAAAAAGACACGGCTCTTTATAGGCCTCTTCGGTTTTCTCAGCACCATCATCGCGCTGGTCTTGCCCAATATTATTCAATCCCTGCTATTGGCATTTTCGTTCTTCTCCGGGGCCTTTCTCATTCCGGTGATCGCAGGGCTGCTGGGACTCCGCGCCCCAACACAGCGCGTGCTTATCGCTGTCCTCGCGGGAGGGATTCTCTCTCTGGCAGGAAAATTATTGGATATTCTCGCCTTCGGCCCTGGCAATCTGGTCATCATAGCTGCCTTCGCCGTCAATGCCCTGATCTTATTCTCAAAGAAAAATGCACGACCTGTCACGTCGAGCTAGCACATCATAATCAAAACACACGCCTTGGGCATCATCTATGCGGATGACGCCGGCATCATCAAATACTGGTGAACGCCTTCCGCAGCCTGACGCCCTTCATGGATCGCCCACACCACCAGAGACTGCCCACGCCGCATATCGCCTGCTGAAAAAATACCGGGGACGCTCGTCATATAATGGCGATCTGTTTTGATATTGCCGCGCGCATCAAGCTCCAAGGCCATTTCTGCAATCATTCCCGAGCGGACCGGACCAAGAAATCCCATAGCTAAAAACACATAGTCACACTCAATATCAAATTCTGACCCGGGGATTTCCTTCATGATACTGCGGCCGGTTGATGGATCTTTATCATCAAAAGACACACGCACCGCGTGTATTTTTTTTAGAATCCCGTTTTCCCCGATAAATTTTTTCGTTAATATCCCATAATCCCGCACTACGCCTTCTTCGTGCGATGTGGATGTGCGCTCAATCACGGCCCATTGCGGCCACGGATTATTCACAGCGCGCTGCTGTGGCGGGCGCGGCAAAAGTTCAATCTGCGTCACGTGCGCAGCCCCCTGGCGGTGTGACGTCCCTACACAATCACTGCCAGTGTCTCCCCCGCCGATCACCACCACATTTTTCCCGTGCACATCAATGCGCTGCTCAGAAAATTTCAGCCCACCATTGATTCTATTCTGCTGTGTCAAAAATTCCATCGCAAAAAAGACACCCTTCAATTCCCGTCCGACAACAGGCAAATCGCGCGGCACTTCTGCCCCGCCGGCTAATACAACCGCGTGATATTTTTCTCCAAGCGTTTTTAGCGTAACAGCCTGACCAACCTGTATCCCGGTCTTAAATTCCACGCCTTCTTTGCGCATAACCTCAACGCGCCGATCAATGATCATTTTTCCTAATTTGAAATCCGGTATCCCGAAGCGCAACAATCCTCCCACCCGCTCATTTTTTTCGTACACAACAACTTTATGTCCTCGTTTATTGAGCTGATCCGCGCAAGCCAAGCCAGCCGGCCCAGAACCCACCACCGCCACTGTTTTTCCGCTGCGCCTTTTCGGCGGACGTGCAACCATCCACCCTTGTTCGTATGCCTTTTCAATGATCGCACACTCAATATTTTTTATCGTAACAGCTGGGTAGTTGTATCCCAAAACACAGGCATTCTCACAGGGAGCTGGGCACACCCGTCCTGTCCATTCGGGAAAATTATTCGTTTTATACAACAACTCAAATGCCTCCTGCCAGCGACCCTGATACACCGCGTCATTCCAATCTGGGATCAGATTGCTCACCGGACATGCGGAATGACAAAAGGGAACTCCGCAATCCATGCACCGTGCGCCTTGGTTGGCCAACTCGTCATCCGTCAGGCGCTGAATAAACTCATGCCAATGCTGGATCCTATCCTGCGGCGGCTCTTTAGAAAATTCCTGACGATCAAATTTTAAAAATCCCTTTGCCTCACCCATGCGTCACCTTTCCCAGAATCAAAAACGGTCTTGCTCCAGTCCCATTATTCATTGGCGGACTCATCCCGCTCATCAATGGAGGCCTGCTGTTCCATGACCCGACGGTAATCCCGCGGATAAACCTTAACAAACTGTGGGAGGAGCTCCTCCCAGGCATTTAAGACAATCCGTGCAACCCTGCTGCCCGTATACTGATAATGCCGCCGGATCATCTGAATCAATTCATTTTTATCCGAGGATGTCTCCACAGGCAGGGCATCCGCCATGCCATGATTAAAACGGGACTGAAAATCCCCGTGCTTGTCCCACACGTACGCAATGCCTCCGCTCATGCCCGCGGCAAAATTCTTTCCGGTTGGCCCTAAAACAACAACCCGTCCGCCGGTCATATACTCACAGCAATGATCACCCGCCCCCTCGACAACCGCTGTCGCGCCGCTATTGCGCACACAAAAACGCTCTCCGGCAATACCGCGAAAATACGCCTCTCCGGCAATGGCGCCATAAAGGACAACATTCCCGACGAGAATATTCTGCTCAGCAATAAATCCTGCATGGTTCGGGGGATAAACGATGATCTTCCCACCGGACAATCCCTTACCGATATAATCGTTGGCGTCGCCTTCCAGCACAAAGGTCACCCCGCGCGATAAAAAGGCCCCAAAGCTTTGCCCCGCCGACCCTGTAAAATGGATATTAACCGTATCCTCAGGCAGGCCTTTCAGCCCATACATCCTGGCGATATAAGAGCTGAGCATCGTTCCAGTGGTCCGGTTGACATTGCGAATTTCCGCATCAAAAGTCACCGGGCGAAGGGTTTCCACCGCTTTTTTACAATACTTAATCAGCTCATGATCCAAGGCCGCGTCTAACCCATGATTTTGTCGTTCACGATGGCACAGCGCAATGTCCCTGGGAACATCCGGTTTATGCAAAACATACGTCAAATCAAGGCCCTTGGCCTTCCAATGATCAATGGCCGACTTCACTTCCAACATGTCCACCCGACCGATCATCTCTTGAAATGTTTTAAATCCCAATTCCGCCATAATCGCGCGAACCTCTTCCGCCACAAACATAAAATAATTCACCACATGCTCCGGACGGCCTTCAAACTTTTTCCGCAACTCTGGATCCTGAGTGGCAATTCCCACAGAGCAGGCATTCAAATGACATTTGCGCAACATCATGCATCCCAGCGTCACCAAGGCGATGGTTCCAAACCCGAACTCGTCAGCGCCCAGCATGGCCGCAATAACAACATCGCGTCCTGTCCGGATCATGCCGTCGGCTTGCACACGAATTCGCCCGCGCAGATCATTCATCACCAAAACCTGTTGCGTCTCCGCCAGCCCTAATTCCATCGGCAGCCCCGCATTCTTGATAGACGTCTGAGGAGATGCTCCGGTCCCGCCTTCATATCCGCTAATCACCAGGTGATCCGCCTTGCCCTTGGACACGCCGGCCGCGACAGTTCCAACACCCACCTCTGACACCAGCTTGACACTGACATCTGCCATGGGATTGGCGTTCTTCAAGTCATGGATCAATTGTGCCAAGTCTTCAATGGAATAAATGTCATGATGCGGCGGCGGAGAAATCAATCCCACGCCAGGAGTGGTCAATCGTGTTTTGGCAATCGCCGCGCTGACCTTATGCCCTGGCAGCTGCCCTCCCTCTCCGGGTTTCGCCCCTTGTGCCATTTTAATCTGAATCTGATCCGCATTGACCAAATATTCGATCGTCACACCAAACCGCCCCTGGGCCACCTGCTTAATACGGCTCCGTCGCCAATCCCCATTCGGATCTTTCTGAAAACGATTGGGATCTTCACCGCCCTCGCCGGTGTTTGAAAATCCACCCAAACGATTCATAGCAATGGCCAGACATTCATGTGCCTCTTTGGAAATCGATCCGTACGACATCCCGCCGGTGGCAAATCGTTTGACAATCTCCTGCGCAGGCTCAACCTCATCAATCGCAATAGGCTGTTTCTTTTTAAATTTCAATAACCCCCTGATCGTCGTCAAATTTGTCTCATGATGATTTAAATACTGCGCAAATTCCTGATAGGCCTGACGATTATTCGTGCGCACCGCGTACTGCAGCTTCTCAATGGTATGCGGATTGATCTGATGCTCCTCGCCATTTTTCCTCCAATGATAAAGCCCCCCCTCATCCAACAAGCCGAATTCCGGTTGTTCATGGTCCGGATAGGCCGCTTGATGTCGCATCAGCGCCTCTTGGGCCACCGCTTCAATCCCGATTCCGCCGATGCGTGACACCGTCGCCGTAAAATATTGATCAACCAAGGCCTCCGACAGCCCCACGGCTTCAAAAATCTGCGCGCCGCAATACGACTGAATCGTGGAAATGCCCATCTTGGAAATAATCTTAAACAGGCCTTTGCGCACACTCTTTAAAAAATTTTTAACCGCGTCCTCATGCGTCAGCGTTTGCGGCAATAGGCCATGGGCAATCTGATCCTGAATGATCTCTCCGATCAAATACGGATTGATCGCATTGCACCCATATCCAATCAGCATCGCAAAATGATGCATCTCGCGGGCCTCACCGGTTTCCACGATGATACTCACACTGGTCCGTGTCTGTTGACGCACCAAATGATGATGCAGACCCGCACAGGCCAAAAGGGCGGGAATCGGGACATGTTCGTGATCAACGCCACGATCAGATAAAATTAAAATCGAACAGCCGTTGGCAATCGCATCATCCGCCTGACGGAAAAGATCGTTGAGCGCCGGCTCTAGCCCGGCCGCGCCCTCGGCTGCTTTGAATAACATCGGCAGTGTCCGCACCTGAAAATCACGCATTTTCAAACTGCGGATTTTTTCAAGTTCTGCATCGGTCATAATGGGTCTCTTGAGACGAATGCGCCTGGCATGCTGTTCCGTCTCATCCAAGAGATTGCCTTCTTTGCCCAAGAAAATATATTCCGACATCACATTCTCTTCACGAATCGGATCAATCGGCGGGTTTGTCACCTGCGCAAACAACTGTTTAAAATACTGATATAACAGCTGCGGCCGTTGAGAGAGAACAGCCAAGGCCATGTCAGAGCCCATTGAACCGGTGGCCTCTTCTCCGTCGACAATCATCGGGCGAAGAACAATTTTAAGATCCTCACATGTATAACCAAATGCTCTCTGGCGGGCAAGTAATGTTTTTAAATCAGGCGCATAGCGCTGTTTCGGTTGCGGAAGCTCCTCTAAATCGAGAATCTGTCGCTTCACCCATTCGCCATAAGGCGCCTGAGACACACAGCATTGTTTCAATTCAGCGTCATCAATAATGCGGCCTTCCTGTGTATCAATCAGAAATATCTTGCCCGGCTGAAGACGCGCCCTGGCCTTCATATGCTCGGGTAAAATCGGAAGGACGCCTGTTTCCGAGGCCATGATCACAAGATCGTCGTCAGTAATCGTAATGCGCGATGGCCGCAGGCCGTTACGATCCAACACCGCGCCAATATAGCGTCCATCGGTAAATGCGATTGAGGCGGGCCCATCCCAGGCCTCCATCAAACAGGAATGATATTCATAAAAAAATTTTTTCTGCTCATCCATCGTCTGATCCCCGCTCCACGCCTCAGGAATCATCATCATCATGGCATGCGGCAGACTCCGCCCGGCAAGTACTAAAAATTCAAAGGCATTATCAAACGTCGCCGAATCACTGACATGCGGAACAACAATGGGCAAAATCTTTTTCACTTCATCGTCGCTGAACACCTTGGACACAAAATGTTTCTCCCTTGCCCGCATCCAATTAAAATTTCCCCGCAGCGTGTTGATCTCTCCATTATGCGCGATCATGCGAAACGGATGGGCCAGGGCCCAGGTGGGAAATGTATTGGTGCTATATCGCGAGTGCACCATCGCCAACGACGTCTCAAAATCGTTATCTGCCAAATCCGGAAAAAAACGGCTGACCTGATCGGCCAAGAGTTGACCCTTATAAACAATCGTTCGCGATGACAAGCTGCAGAAATAAAAATAGCTTTTTTCGCGCAGAGAAGATGCCTCAACTTTATTGAACAGCCGCTTACGGATCACATACAATTTCAATTCAAATTTGTCTCGTGGCGTTTCTGCACCGCGCGCGATAAACAATTGCCGGAAGACCGGCATCGCCAATCGCGCCACCGGGCCAATAGTCTCTGGAACAATAGGGACATCCCGCCATCCCAAAAACCTCTGTCCCTCTTCTCGCACCACGCGCTCAACCCATTCCTGAATCGTATTGCGGGACTCTAAATTCCGCGGAAAAAACACCATCCCAACGCCATAATCGCCAGCTGCCGGCAGATCGATGTTGACCCGTGCACATTCTTTACGAAAAAATCGGTCAGGCATCTGAACTAAAATTCCAGCACCATCCCCGGTCAAAGGATCAGCGCCAGTCGATCCCCGGTGATTCAAATTTTCTAAAATACGAATTCCATCAGCGACAATCGCATGCGATGGCCGGCCTTTAATATGGCATAAAAATCCAACGCCGCAGCTATCATGCTCCATGGCGGGATCATACAAACCTTGTTTTTGAGGATATGGATTCATTTGATCCGATCGATCACGCATATGCGTGATTCTGTGTCACAGTTTAATCGTGCTTATATTTATTGGTAATGGGCAGCCGCCAATCCTTGCCAAAAGCACGCGGCGTGATCTTGATTCCCGGCGGAGATTGTCGCCGTTTGTATTCGGCCCGATCAACCAAATTTAAAACTCTTTTGACGGTGTCTTCATCGCCCATGTCTCTGATAATACGGTCACAGGAATGATACCGTTCGATATACGCAATCAAGATCTGATCCAATACGTCATAAGGAGGCAAGGAGTCCTGATCTTTCTGATTTTCCCGCAGTTCCGCCGATGGCGCCCGGTCAAGAATGCTCTGGGGAATGCTGTCTCGTCCGTCCAGGGCGTTGCGATATCGCGCCAATTCATAAATTTTTGTTTTATATACATCTTTAATCACCGCAAACCCGCCGGACATATCGCCATATAACGTGCAATAGCCAACCGCCATTTCGCTTTTGTTGCCTGTTGTCAAAACCAGCCAGCCATATTTATTGGACAATGCCATCAAAATATTGCCGCGAATTCTCGCCTGAATATTTTCCTCCGTGATATCCCGGGGCAGCCCTGCAAATTCTGTCTGTAAAAGCGCCAAGTATGCATCAAACACCACGACAATGGGGATTTCCTTCAGTTCAATCCCCAGATTGCTGGCCAGCCGATAGGTATCTTCATGTGTCCCCGTGCTGGTATAACACGATGGCATGGTCACGCCAATCACGCGCTCTTTGCCCAACGCGTCCACGGCGATCTGAGCGACCAATGCGGAATCAATTCCGCCGCTCAGCCCAATGACTGCTTTATGAAATCCATTCTTATGAATATAGTCATGCGTTCCCAGAACCAAGGCCTGATAAATAGCCGCCGATGCATCGGGAATATTAGCTGGTTGATGCCTGAACGCGCGCTCCGCCACACGCTGTGGCCGATATAAAACAATTTCCGATTTTATCAGCCGTTTCTTTTCTGCGGCGTCCGGAATATCAAAAACCAGAAAATCTTCCTGAAAAAATTCTGCCTGCGCCACGCTCTTTCCTCGGGGATCAACAATGCAGCTGCCGCCATCAAAAATAATTTCATCCTGTCCGCCGACCACATTCGCATAGCATACAAAAGACCGTGATTGCCGCGCGCGCCGTCGGAACAGCATGCGGCGGGATGCGCTTTTTCCCAAATCATAGGGAGATGCAGACAGGTTGATCATCACATCAATCCCGGCCTGAGCCTGCCACTGGTGCGGACCATGGTCATCCCATACATCCTCACAAATATTGACTGCAAGGCGCGTCTTGCCAAAACGAAACAACGGATTATTAACGCCCGGATAAAAATATCTCTTTTCATCAAAAACACCATAATTCGGCAGACATTCCTTATGATAGATCCCGGCAACCGCGCCGTGATTTAAAACAGCGGCGGCATTATAAATCCGTCCCTCAGAATCGCGATCAACGCAGCCCACAATGATAGTCATATTCTTAGAATACTTTTTCAGCTGCGTCACACTTTTTAAATTCTGCGCAATAAAATGTTTTTTGTACAACAGGTCTTCCGGTGGATAACCGCAGACCGCCAGTTCTGGAAAAACAATCATATCCACATCCTGCTGTTCCGCAGATTCAATCATGCGAATCATCTTCTCCACATTGCCGGAGAAATCCCCCACCGTCGTATTGATTTGTGCAATGCCGATTCTTACCATAAGCTATCCTTAAACAAAAAACCTGTTAAAACACTGTGACAAAAAGGCGCGCCCCAGTTTGATGGCACGCCTTTTCATTTCACCCCGCACTGGGTGCTAATACATAAACAACATTTCCGCATACGATGGAACAGGCCATGCATCCTGCGCAACCAGCCCTTCCAGGGCATCAATCGGCACGCGCACAGCATTCATCGCGGCCTTGGTCTTCACCGAATCCCCTTTGACAATCGCATGATCGAGTTTATCCACCAACAACAAGGCCGACTCTGTCAAATCTATGATCTGAGAAAGTATCGCGCGTTGCTGCGTCGCGCTGCCCTGGTTGACCGCTTCCGCAGACTGAATCGCATTGGCAAGATCAGCCTGATACGCGATCACCACCGGGATATACATCGTTTTGACCATATGAGAGGCCAGGCGCGCTTCATAATCAATGATCGTGCGGTAGGCCTCGGTATAAACCTCATACCGGCTCAACGTCTCTGCCTTTGTCAAAACAGCGTACTTTTCAAAAAGGTCGCACACGGTTTTAGTTTTCATAAACTCCAGCGCCTCAGGCGTTGTCTTCAAATTCGGAAGACCGCGCTTCTCCGCCTCCTTGACCCACTCTTCCGTATAATTGTCCCCATTAAAAAGAATGCGTTTGTGCTTCTTAATAATTTTCTGTAAAAGACTTTGAACAGCACCATTAAAATTTTTCTTATCAGCCTTTTCCAGCTCCGTGCAGATTTCATCTAGGGACTGCGCAACGATCGTATTTAAAATAACATTCGGGCCAGACAAGCTCTGGCTTGAACCAGCCGCGCGAAATTCAAATTTTGACCCGGTAAACGCGAACGGCGACGTTCTGTTGCGATCAGTCGCATCTCTGGGCAACTCTGGCAGAGAATCCGCTCCCACGCGCAACACCCCGCCCTTAGTCGAACTTTTGACGCTCCCTTTCTCAATCTGCTCAATAATATCCGTCAACTGTTCACCCAAAAAGATAGAAATAATCGCCGGTGGAGCTTCATGCGACCCCAGACGATGATCATTGCCTGCATGAGCCACAGCGGCACGCATCATCGGCGCCCAAGTATCAACCGCTTTGATAATCGCCGTGAGAACGACCAAAAACTTCGCATTCTCATGAGGATTTTCTCCAGGAGAAAGCCAGTTTTTTCCATCAGGTCCAACAATCGACCAATTGTTGTGTTTACCACTACCATTCACACCTGAAAAAGGTTTCTCATGTAAGAGACAGGCCAGGCCATGTTTTTCCGCTACTTTCTGCAAGACCTCCATTAACAACATATTGTGGTCAACCGCCAGATTCAAACTTTCAAAAACCGGAGCAATTTCATACTGCCCCGGAGCAACCTCATTGTGGCGCGTCTTCGCAGGAATGCCTAATTTCCATAACTCCTGATCTAATTCTTCCATAAAACCGATCACGCGAGTTTTGATCGCACCGAAATAATGGTCCGCCATCTGCTGATGCTTAGCTGGAGCCCGACCAAACAATGTTCGCCCGGTCTGCATCAAATCAATGCGTTGCTCATAAAAATTGCGATCAATAAGAAAATATTCCTGCTCGCCTCCCAAGGTTGCATACGAACGCCCGGTGCTTTGTATATTAAATAATTTTGCGAGACGT
>CAZBHY010000031.1:4121-11963 GCA_964491705.1 uncultured Planctomycetales bacterium | reverse complement strand
AATAAAAAAAAGATACATCAGCTCTCGATGAATGACCACGTTGGACTGTATAGAACGTAGTTGTGCAGCAATCACAGCGGCAATTAAACCGACATAACTTCCCTGCATGACCGCGACAAAATACTCAAAATAGAAATTAATAATAATAAAAAACCACTGCATCACACCATCCCGTTGCTATCGCATTATTTTACCAATTCTCCCACTCCGGATCGATTCTGTCAAACCCCCTCGAAAACCCCCCACTCCCTGCGCGTACCGCACTGCCACCGGCCTGAGATTCAACACGAACCAACGCATCCAAGATTCTGCCCTCATCCAAAAAACGCGAAACGCGCGTATAAGGCGACCCAGCGCTCGCGCCCAAGGAACGCGCAAAAATCATTTGTGGCCGAAGCAAGAATAAATTTCGCTTCGCCCGGGTTGATGCCACATAAAAAAGACGCCGCTCCTCTTCCAGCGCGTGATGATTATCAAATGACCGATAAGACGGCATCATGCCTTCACACAGATGAATAACAAAAACCGAATCCCACTCCAACCCCTTGGCCGAGTGAATCGTTGATAAAACCAGACTGTTTTTATCCCGCCCCCGGCGACGCGCATCTAACAGACTTTTTTCAGGCGGATCGAGCGTCAAATCCGTCAGAAATTCATTCAGCGAGGCGTAACGCTCTGCAATGGCCTGCAGTGACTCCAAATCATTCGCCCGTTTATCATAATCATCATAATGATCCATCAAAAAAGGATGATAAAACTGCAATGCCATATCCAAAATTTCCGCCGGAGACTGAATCGTCGCATCCACGGACCGCAAAAATTCAAAGAGTTTTTTCACGCTTGCGGAAGCCTTGCCATGTTTGCCACTCCCAGCGGATATCCCGTGCGCGCACACATCCGCAATAATGTGTCGCGCGGTTTTCGGGCCCACACCCCGCATCAACATCAGCACACGTGCCCAACTCACTTGATCCGCTGGATTCTGTATCACACGCAAATAACTGACCGTGTCTTTCACATGCGCGGATTCCAAAAACTTATGCCCCCCGTACTTCACAAAAGGAAATCCATTGCGGGACAGCTCGATCTCCAGGTCATTCGAGTGCCAACCTGAACGGAATAAAATGGCCACCTCTCCCAACGGCGTTCCTTCGCGAACAAGCTCATGAATTTTACGAACAATATATTTTGATTGTGCATTTTCATTCAGGACATCCCTATAGACAGGCAGACATCCACCCTGGTTGCGCGTAAATAACACCTTGTCAAACCGCTCAGCTGCGCTGAGAATGATCTCATTGGTCAAATCAAGGATCGGCTGAGAGGAACGATAGTTCTCCTCCAACGTGATCACCGTTGTCCCAGGAAAGGCATTGGGGAAATCAATAATATTTCTAAAATTCGCCCCGCGAAACGCATAGATACTTTGAGAATCATCGCCCACCACCATCACATTGTCATGTTCGCACGCCATCAAACGGATCATCAGGGCCTGGATCCGATTGGTATCCTGATACTCATCGACCATAATATAACGGTAACGTAAACTGATCTCCCGCCGCACATCGTCATGAGTCTGTAAAAGTTTCAACAACGTTGTTAACAGATCATCAAAATCCAGAGCATCCATCTGCCGCTTGGCTGCCGCATAATCCTCTTTCATCTGCGCAATCACATCCACCCATGGCAGGCATTGCGGATATTCCTCATCAATCACCGCGGCAATATCATTCCCCTTATTAATGCTTTTGGAAATAATGGCATGAATCGTGTCTTTGCGAGGAAAATGCTGATCCAATTTATGCAGGCCTTTTTGCTGGCGGATATCATTGATCACCGATTCCGCATCAGATTCATCCAGAATGGTAAAATTCTGGGACAGCCCCACACGGTCGGCATACTGCCGAAGAATAAGATTAGCAAAAGAATGAAATGTGCCACCGGAAACACGTCGACAACGCTGATCTAAGATATCCGTGGCACGCTCAAGCATTTCATTGGCGGCACGGCGAGTAAACGTCAACAATAAAATCTGATCAGGACTGATGCCTTGTTCAACCAGGTACGCCGTACGATACACCAGAACACGCGTTTTCCCACTGCCGGCTCCCGCAATCACAAGGTGCGGCCCTTCTGTTGACTGAACAGCTTTTAATTGCTGCGAATTTAATGCGCGGTTGTAATCAATAGTCGTGGACATTGGGGGGCATTATAACATTAAGACCACGAAAGAGGAAAGGTGAAAAACGAAAAAAGGCATGGCGCACAGAATTAAAATCTCCGCACCACACTGATGACTTTTCCGATAATCGCTACGTCTTCATTCACCGGTATGGGCTGATAGGCTGGATTCGCTGGTTGTAAATAATACATATTGCCCTGCTTCACTAAATGTTTGACTGTCGCCTCTTCGCTGCCGACCAAGGCAACAACGGTCTCCCCTGCTTGCGCCATGCTCTGCCGCTTCACCAAAACAAGATCACCCGGCATAATGCCGGCCTGAATCATGCTATCCCCTTTAACACGCAATGCAAACGTATCATCCTCAGAAAATACCAAACTATCCAAATTCAAATACCCTTCAATCTCTTCAACCGCCAGCGCCGGCAACCCGGCCTGCACCGCACCCAAAATGGGAATAGAAAATAACGCTTCTTTAATCAGTTCGATGGCTCGTGACTTGTTGGCCGTGAGACGAATATACCCTTTCTGAACCAGGGCATTCAAATAATCCCGAACAGTTCCGGTTGAGGAAAACCCAAAATGCTCTGCGATTTCACGGATCGTGGGAGGCAAATGCGAATCCCGAATCGCATGATAAATGAATTTTAAGACATCCCGCTGCTTCTCGGTGAGCTGTTGTTTTTTGATCATGGTGAAATATTACCACTCATACGTGTGGATGTCAAATGCTATTTTAAAAATATCCACACAAATGGATGCCTTTATCCAATCTCCTGCTCTAATTTCTCCAACAAATCCTTGGCCTCTTCCAACAACTCCGCCGGAGCAACCTTTAGTGCCTCCATATCATTGTAAAAAGATTTCAACGCACCGGCCAGTTTCTTCATCGCGACATCACTGCGTTTCTGCCGCTCCTCATCCGGATCAACATCCACGCGCTCCCGTATCATCGTTGTTAAATCTTTACGGACACTGCCAGCAGCCTTCCCGTCCTCAAAAACCGCTTTATGCAGTTTATAATAATCGTCCTTATTTAATTGCTTATTATTCTTCGCCAGCCGCAGGACATTCACCTCATCGCATCCAGGCACCCGTGAGGCCTCACGCTCCTGAGTGAATTCCTCTTTAATATAGGCCGGCTCATGCTGCTCCATAAAAAAATACGTTTTTAAAAGCTTCAAGGCTGTTTCTTTTTTCAGCCCCAATTCTTCCTGCGTATAATATTCAAATTTATCATATCCCCAGGCGAAAAATAACTTGTCTTTCCACACAGGATATAATGCCTGACCCAACTTCACCCATGAGGTTTTAAATGATTTCACATATTCGACCAAATGCCCACGGATCAAATCCCCGGTGACACCAGCAGATCCATGATGCAATTTTTCATCGGGTATACGCATCGGTTCCATAACACCCCCATCAAAGAAAAAAGGATAACGGATTAAAGAACTGAGAGGGAAATCGAGATGCAGATTGTGCTATGCAAAAATACCCAATCTCATATGTCAATCTCTACGATTGATGTCGATCCCTGACCCCTCGTCCTTAATCCATTATCCTTGATCATTTATTTTGTATTCTTAATTTCCAGAATATGACTTTAACAACTCCCACGTCTGCCGACCTACAATTCCATCTGCTTTCAGACTTTTATCTTTCTGAAACTGCACAATCGCCTGTTGGGTCGCGGGGCCAACTTTTCCATCAATCGCACCCGTGTAATATCCCGCGCTCTTAAGTGCGTTCTGGACCTCTTGGGCGCTGGCATTGACACGGATAATCTCGCCATCTACGGACGGCAGATCGGAAACAGACACAGGACGCGTCACAATGGCTGGACGAGGCTGTTCTTTCATCCGCTGAAGATCATATGACATATCTTTAATACTGTATTCCAATTCCGTAATCCGCTGATCTTTGGAATCCACCTGACGCTGCAATTCACCGATCCTCATCTGCAGCTGAGTCACCATAGTTTGATCCTGAGCCGTTGTGGCGCAGCCAGAAACACATAACGCAACCACGACTATCATCATCATTCCCGCCTTCATCCTCACATCCTCCTCCTTTGTAAAATCTTTTTATAAACTTGTCCGGCAGAAATATTCCAGACCATTTCTCACCGCAAGACGCCATCAATCATCGCGACGCCGCCGTGATATCGCACAAAATGTTCAGAAAAACTCCTGCCGTTTTTTCATTCCTAAAATACGAGGTATTTTAACATAAAGTCTTTTGCTGGCTAGGAGTTCTTTTAATTTTTTGCACAACGATTTGGGCATCCAGATAAAAGAATCGAGACATATATTCTTCCATCGAAGCTTCGAATAATAGCACGGCTGAATCGACGGACAAAAACGTCATCGAACATTTTTTAATAAAAAACTGCCGGGTCGGCAAGCCGGCCCGGCAGACGTGGCTGGTGATGTTACTCACGCAGCTAAGTCAGAGTAACTGACTTTTTGGGGGAGAATACTTTATCTTTCCATGTCATATGGACACGCAATTTATGACTAAAATTGACCCGGACCATACTGCGTCCGCTCATCGTGACAAAACTTCCTCGAACACGAAAACAAAATTCTTCGGTCTGATGCTGTGTATCAATCCGCTTTTGAATATAAATTTCTGGAACCGCATCCGATAAATCTTCTTCACTGGACAACGGAGTCACACGATACAAAAACCCTTTCTGAACATGAGTCTTCGCATGCTGATCCTGATTAAATTCATGAATCGAAACGACCTTACGATGATGTGCTTGAGACGTGCGGTTTTTGTAAATCACATGTTTCATCACCAGCCCCCCACCTGTTTTGCTCTCACTGGGAGTATATCATCCCACAAGACGTCAACAATAGGATATGGACGGTTGTAAGAAACCGCTTTCTTCGAAGATGGAGATGCTATCTTCCCGACGGGTAGAAAGATTATCTGATTCTTGAGAAGGAAAAAATTTTTAAAAAAATACGCCGCAGCATTAACAACGTTTTCTTTTAAAAATAGGAAGCGTCACCTGGGGTTCGGTGCCATAAAAAATGCGGGTCATATTGGAACGATGGCGATAAATCACAAAAACACAAAAGATCGATCCCAGCAAAACCATTTCCGGAACCTGCCCGGAAACAAACATGGCCAAGGGCAGCGCAACCGATGCTATCATCGAGGCCAACGAGATCATGCGCGAGAACCAGAAGACGCCACCCCACACGAGAAGACAAATGATCAAAACCGGCAATACAGTCGGCAGCATCGCCACGATGCCGATGAGCACGCCCAGACTGGTGGCGATCCCTTTGCCGCCTTTGAACTGGAGAAAAATCGTCCAATTGTGACCACAGACAACCGCCACGCTTAATAAGACGATACCCAAAGCGCTGACAATATTAAAAAATCGTCCAATGAGCAGCAACGCGGCCGCGCCTTTGAGGACATCGATGATCAAAACAAAGATCCCCGGCCCTTTCCCCAAAACGCGGAATGCATTAGTGGCGCCGACATTCCCAGATCCATGTTCACGAATATCCAGACCTTTATAATACCGCCCTACAAGATACGCGGTTGGAATGCTGCCCAAAAAATAACTCAAAATAATTGCAAGTACTTGATTCATGATTATCCTCGATATCAATAGAGCGGCTCAATCACTCTGCACAAAATCTATTTTAACAATCTAATCCGCTGCACCGGCCAGAAAATAAGATCTGCCTTGCCGACAATGTATTCCTCGGGCACAAACCCCCAGAACCGACTGTCCGCACTGGATCCGCTGTTATCGCCCAACACATACACGTGTCCGTCAGGAACCGTGATCGGCTCGCCCGCAGCTCCAAAGGGTCCGCGATTATAATAATACCGCGCGCGAATCACCTTATCGTCAATCATCGTTTCATTCACGTAAATATTTCCATCACGAATTTCTACCGTCTCCCCGCCAAACGCAATCAACCTCTTGATATAATCCTTACGGGTATCCTCAGGATATTTAAAAACAATAATATCCCCACGCTGCATAGTCCCGATCCCCGGCAAACGGTGCGTCTTGGTGAACGGAACACGGGCGCCATACGTCCATTTATCAACAATCAGGCGATCCTGGACCAGCAATGTCGGGATCATTGACCCTGTCGGGATTTTGAATGCCTGGAGGAAAAATGGGCGGATAATAAAAAAGACAACGAGAAACGCGACCACAGCGGGTTCCCCCCACTCTGCATAAAACCATTTCCACCCCGATAATACCGCCGCTTCTTTTTTCTTCTTTTCCATGTTCATCCGACCCTCTTTTCTTTAAAGCTTTAACGCCGCCAAAAAGGCTTCTTGCGGAATTTCAACATTCCCGATTTGCTTCAACTTTTTTTTCCCTTCTTTCTGTTTATCCCACAATTTCCGCTTGCGTGAAATATCGCCCCCATAACATTTCGCCGTCACATTTTTTCCCATGGACTTGATCTTCGCGCTGGAAATAATCCGGCCATCACACGATGCCTGCACCTTCACTTCATAAAGCTGTTGCGGAATTAAATCCTTTAATTTTGTCACCAGGGCCAACCCTTTGTCGTATGCCCGTTCGCGATTGACCAAAAATGAAAATGCATCACACGGCTTTCCATTGAGCATGATCTCCAAACGGGTCACATCGGCCGTCTGATATCCTTTGAACCGATAATCAATCGAGCCATAACCACGCGTAACAGATTTGATCATATCGTTAAAATCCACAATGACCTCAGACAACGGGATATCAAAAACAACCCGCATCCGATCGGATACATACTCACTTTTGACATAATTACCGCGTTTGGATTTGGCTAGCTCCATCACCTTATCCATAAATTCAACCGGACACATCATCGAAACCTCTAACAATGGCTCTTCAATTTTCGCGATCGATCCGCTATCCGGCATATCACAGGGATTTTCAATCTCCTCAACCTCACCATTCTTTCGTGTAAAACGATACCGGACATTCGGCGTTGTTAACAATAAATTCAAATCATATTCACGCTGCAAACGTTCCTGAACAATTTCCATATGCAGCAAACCCAAAAATCCGCACCGAAATCCATGCCCGAACGACTGTGAGCTCTCCGGCTCATATGTAAAACTCGGATCATTCAGGCGTAATTTGCCAATGGCCTCACGCAACGGCATAAAATCTTTGGAATTCACCGGATAGACTCCACAAAAAACCAACGGATTCAGCTGGCGATATCCAGCGAGAGCAGCGGCACAGGGCCGAACCTCGTCGGTCACCGTATCACCAATGCGAACCACCTGGGGGTCATGGACATTACACGTCATATATCCGACATCACCGGCACACAATGACTTAACCGCCACAGGTCCGGGCTCAAAAACACCCAATTCCTCAACCGTAAACTCTCGCCCAGTATTCATCATCCGCACCCGCATGCCAGGTGTGATAATACCATCCATTAAGCGAATATAAATAATCACACCTTTATAAATATTGTATTCCATATCAAAGATCAGCGCCTTCAGCGGATGATCATCTTTGCCTGCGGGAGGAGGAATAACGGTAATAATCTTCTCAAACAGATCCACCAATCCCAACCCTTCTTTGGCGGAAACAAGGGCAATGTCCTCCTCATCAAAACCGAACACCTCCATCATTTCCAATTTCGCATGGTC
>CAZBHY010000031.1:0-4111 GCA_964491705.1 uncultured Planctomycetales bacterium | reverse complement strand
TGGCAATGTCAATTTTGTTGAGTACCGGAAGAATGAGTAACCCATTATCTCTCGCCAAATAATAATTCGCCACTGTCTGCGACTCAACACCCTGAGACGCATCCGCGAGAAGCAACGCCCCTTCACAGGCCTTCAGCGACTTTTCCACTTCATAGGAAAAATCCACATGCCCAGGTGTGTCGATCAAATTAAACACATATTCATGTCCATCCTTGGCCTGATAACAGATCCGCACGGCAGAGGCCTTAATCGTGATCCCGCGCTCCCGCTCCAAATCCATGTCATCCAACAATTGATTTTGAAATTTTCTCTCATCGATCGCCCCCGTATGCAGCAGCATCCGATCCGCCAAGGTTGATTTCCCATGATCGATATGTGCAATAATCGAAAAATTTCTAATCTGTGCTTTATCCATACAACCTATCGGAAAAATACATCATTCATATGAATTCAATGACCATGTTGGACATGATCTGCCATAACATTGACCACTTCATCGATGCCTAATCGTGTCGAATCGATCACAATGGCATCGTGTGCTTTTTTAAGAGGACCAACAGCGCGCGTCAAATCTTTTTCATCCCTGGACTGCACATCCTCTAATACCTGTTGCAGTGTCATGTGTTTGCCCTGCTCCTGAAAATCATTATATCTCCGCCGGGCACGCTCGTTCAGATCCGCATCCAGATAGAATTTATACTGGGCATTGGGGAACACCACCGTTCCGATATCCCGTCCTTCAATGACGACGTTATTCCGATGGCCGATCTGCCGCTGCCACTCGACCATCACGGCACGAACATGCGGAAACCGCGCGACATAAAACGTTGCGTTGGTTATTTCCGGTGTCCGAATCGCCTCTGAGACATCCTCACCATCGAGCAACACACGCACCCCAGCATCAACCGATCCCTGAAGATCAATGACCGTTTCGCTGGCCAATGCCACCAATGCCTGTTCATCGTTAAAATCAACTCCATGGCGCATGGCCTTGAATGCCAATGAGCGATACATGGCACCCGTGTCCAGATATTGAAATCCGAGACGTTGGGAAAGACGCTTGGCGATCGTGCTCTTTCCAGCGCCAGCCGGACCATCAATCGCGATCACACACCCATCGGTCATAACAGCTTCTCCCGTTTCACATTCGCTTTTTTAAATTCATTCATCAGCATCTTATCGTCAAACTCCATAATCGCCTTGCGTAAAATCGATAAATTGGCTGTAAATTCATCAATCACCTTGACCATATTTTTTGAGTTTGCCAAACAAATATCATTCCACACTTCTGGGGATGACAACGCAACGCGCGTTGTATCTTTGAGCCCTTGCGCACTCAATGGTAGATATTGATCAGGGATCGACGTAGCCAACGCATAGGCAATCACATGCGGAAGATGACTAACATAGGCCAAGGCCTTATCATGATCCGATGGAGCCATCATGGTGACATGCGCGCCCACCGCCGTCCATAATCGTTTCACCCGATCAACCACGGCGCGATGTGTCTCTTCTACAGGTGTCATAATGCACAATGCGCCATGAAAAAGCTCCGCCGTCGAATGTTCCACTCCGCGCTTCTCAGATCCGGCAATCGGATGCGAACCAACAAACATCAACGGATTGGGCAAGGCGTCTTGCGCCGCCGCAACAATCGGCGCCTTCACACTGCCCACATCCGTGACAATACAATTGCGGCGCAGATGGGGAGCAATCAGTTCAAACATCGATGATACCGCATTCACCGGCACTGACATCACCACCAGATCAGCATTCGTGACCGCCTTCTTCAGATCATGCGTTCCCTCATCGATCGCTCCCGATTTGATGGCCTCATCCAACGCCTCTTTTCTCCGAGATACGCCGTGAATTTCTTTGGCCAGGTGATGCACCTTCATCGCCTTGCCCAATGAGCCTCCAATCAATCCAACTCCGATAATCGCGACCTTTCGGAATAAATAAGAATTTCCTAGAACCATTGTTTTCTCCTTAAAATCTTATGGCTGAAATTGAAAAATGACTATTCATAACACAACGGGGATCCCACTCAGGAGGTGCTATCATAGGGCATGTATCCATCTGTTAGGCGCCGGCAGACCGCATAAAAATTTTTAGACGCTTCGTCCCACAGCCTGTGCAATCGGCTCGAGATCAGCAACCATCTGCTGAAAATTTTTCGGCAGCAATGATTGCGCTCCGTCTGACTTTGCCTCCTCCGGGTTATGATGAACTTCCACCATCAACCCGTCCACGCCAGCAGCAATCGCCGCGCGTGAAATACTGTTCACCAACCCCCAGCGTCCCACCGCATGGCTCGGGTCAACAATAATCGGCAGATGAGATTTCTCCTTAATCACCGGTATCGCGTTAATATCAAGCGTATTGCGGGTTTCTGTTTCAAATGTCCGTATGCCGCGTTCACAAAAAATCACATTGGGATTCCCCTCGGACATGATGTACTCCGCAGACATCAGCCATTCCTTAATCGTCGCACTCATCCCGCGCTTCAAAACAACCGGTTTTTTGGTTTTCCCCAACTCTTTTAAAAGTGAAAAATTTTGCATATTCCGCGCACCGACCTGATAAATATCCACATAACGGTCAACCATATCCACATGACGGGTATCAATGACCTCCGTGATCGTGGCCAAGCCAGTATCCAGGCCCACCTCTTTCATGATCTTCAGCCCATCTTCCCCCAGACCCTGAAAATCATAAGGCGACGTCCTCGGTTTAAAGGCGCCTCCCCGTAACACCGTTGCCCCAGCCGCCTTAATGCGCGTTGCAATTGCCAACAATGAGTCATAGTCCTCCACCGCGCACGGACCGGCGATCAAAATTAATTTCTTCCCGCCGATCGATACCCCGTCTTTGATCCGTATCTCGGACGACTCTTTCCGAAACTCGCGGGAGACAAACTTATACGGGGACAAGACTGGCATCACCGATTCCACGCCGGGAAAGACCTCCAGCGGAGTCACACGCAAGACATCTTCCGGGCCAATAAATCCAATAATGCTGCGCTCCACCCCCCGAGAAATATGGGCCTTGAGGCCTAACTGTCCGGCCTTATTAATGATATGCTGAATCTGCTCTTCTGTAACATCAGGTCGCAAAACGACAATCATAACCGCTCCTGTTTTTTCAAAATTCCGTTCAACGCACGAATAAATTTCTTGTTTTCTTCAGGCGTGCCGATGGTGACGCGGATAAAAGTATTCAACCCCCATGGAATCATATCCCGAACAATCACGCCCTTCGCCAGCAGCGCATCAGAAATTTTTTTGCTTTCGCGCATCAGATCGATCAAAATAAAATTCGTCGCGCTAGGAATAAATGTCAATCCCATGGCCCGAATATGTTCATACAGATAACCCCGCTCCTGCTCGACCATCGCCATACCCTTGCGATAATAAACCGAATCCTTCAACGCAGCGATCGCCGCAGCCTGCGCAATCGCATTCACGTTAAAGGGTTCGCGTACCCGGTCTAGCACATCAATCATCTGCACGTCGGCAACAGCATACCCCAACCGCAATCCAGCCAATGCGTAGGCCTTTGAAAAGGTCCGGGCAATGATGAGATTCGGATACCGCCCAATCCATGGCAACGACTGCGGATAATCCTTCTCGTGACAGGCGTATTCATAATACGCCTCATCCAAAAAAACAACCACATCCTTAGGAATGCTTTTCAAAAATCTCTGTAACTCCGATTTCGTCACAAATCCGCCCGATGGATTGCCGGGATTATCGATGAAAATGATCTTGGTTTTTTTTGTTACAGCCTGAGCCATCGCTGTCACATCATGACGGAAGTCGACCATGGGAATAACTTTTAATGCCGCGCCAAGAATGCGTGACCCGATTGAATAAACAGCAAAAGATGGATGGGACACAATCACCTCATCGCCCAGTTCAATAAACGCACGCAGCGCCATAATAATAATTTCATCCGATCCATTACCAAAGATCAGCTGATTACCGCGCACACCCAAATGGGATGCCACTGCGCTCCGTAAATAATGGCATCCGCCATCAGGATAACGATGGACATCCAACGCAGCCTGCGCAATGGCCTTGACCACCTTGGGCGACGGGCCAAAAGGATT
>CAZBHY010000030.1:6999-12178 GCA_964491705.1 uncultured Planctomycetales bacterium | reverse complement strand
AACCGGCATGATAAAAGATCCGTCAGCAGCGCATAGGGTTTTTCCATATATTGCAAAACACTGGATAACACACAGACGTTGGGGCGTTCCGTGTTAACGCAACTTTGGATATCCTCATAGAATTTCAGCCGCGCGTCTTGAAAATCACGTCGACCGGCATCCACAAAATGCCGCTGCTCAACAACGCCCCATGACACCTGATCCAGCGTATCCAAAAATTTTTTATTTTGAAAATAGGTGCTCCCCAGGCTCCCGCCGAAATCCAGCACACGCAACGCCCCTCCGGATCGTGCGGCCGCCAGCATCAAACCGCTAAGCAGCGGCCAGGAATACTGCACCTCATCAAAGGTCACGCTATCGCGTTCATACACCGCCTGACCATTTTTGACTTTCAGCAAAGCAGCCCTGACCTTTCGGAGGATCTCATGGCTGCCATATCCGATCGCTGCCTTTTGCGCGTCCTCCCAGCTGGCATAATCCCCAGACCACCCGTAGGACATGCCCGCGACCCTTTTCCATAAATCCACGGCCAATGGAGGCGTTAATCTCTGTATCAATCGTTTCATAGAAAAACCTGTTTAATTTGAGATATGATTTTTTGAAAAAAATTCCGTTGCGTTGATTTCAAAAAATCGGCAATCTTGTTCTTTGACAGCTGATCTTCACGGATATCTATTTTATATAAAACAGGCTGTTCGTGAAGTCCAACGTGAAACTGATCTGTCTGGCCGCAATGCGTCCCACTGCAATCCGTTCCGATATTCTGAACAAGACTCTTGCCCGGATACAGCGTCAACATGCCTTTTAAAAATGCGCTCATATACCAACGGACCGCCCACGAATAATTTCGGCCTGCGATCTGATCCTTGAGCATGCGGGTATACCCATAACACCCGTTAAAATCCGCTGCATGCGACAGCCCCCGCTGTTTAAGCGTGATCAAAAGTTTCGCGCCATCCGCTTCAAAGATATCCCAGGCCCGCTGCCATGTGCCCCAACCCCAGCAATCCGCCCCCCGAATAAAGAATGTATCCGGCAGGCCGGCAATCGGATAAATGTACCCATGGATACTCGCGACGTTCTCATCATGTTCATAGAGGTTCAGCGCCTGGTTCATAAACGTCAAAAAACATGCACTGGTCACTATATCATCCTCAAGCACAATAATGCGGCCGTATTGATGAACGACGGCTGTCACTCCATCGATGATATTTTCGGCCAGACCAAAATTCCTATCACGCTCAATGACCGTCACCCTTTTGAACCCATTGACCGTCCGGATATACTCCCGCACGGCTTTGACCTGCTCCTCATCCCGTCGATGTTTCGGCCCGTCAGAATAGATAAAAAGTTCGCTCTCGGCGGCCAACTCATTTTTTTGCAGGGCCGCAACCGTCTGCTGCGTATGCCACAGGCGGTTATAAACAAAAAGGACTATGGGGGCTAAAGTCATTTATGTTTCTCCTCACTCAACAGGCTTATACCCATTGCACAACAAATCGATAAGCATCAATTTAGATATTGTATAGTAAGAGCAGGTTTTCGTCATAAGAATTTTGGTTTCTCAGAAACACCTTTTATACTGTACCCCATTAACAGGGCTTCAAAATTACAATCGGCGATATCGCTGCTTTATATAATATTTTTCAATTAATTATCAATAGAGTCGCGCTTGGCAGTCGCGTTGACGATATCACCATCCCTGCGCATAAATATATATAAAAATTTCCATGCCCGATAATCAATTGCGTTAACTTTTTGAAAAAAGTGACGATTTTATTCACTTATAAAATCTACCAATAGGGATGCGTATGAAATATTATTTTTAATTAATTGATTTCTGAGGTTCTCTGGTACTGTTGTTATCATTTTCATATATTCTTCATTATTGTTGGTAAATCGTCCCATATAGTTTTTTGAACATCTTGATATGTATCCATTTTCATAGCTAAAGTCTTTCATATGAAAAATGCCATCGGAGTCGAAGAACTCAATTTTATCAATACGGTATTTTAAATCTTTCGCAATATCTTCGAAATCCTCAATTGAATAAAAAAATTTATGGTCCTCTGCTCCTGGCTCCGTTCCGTTTGCACCTGTAAGCTCCCTCACATATCGACTTGGATGAAATTTATCTGGGACGGCTATACGAATGACGCCCCCTCTTGTCAAATATGTTTTTGCTATTTGTAAGAACTTTATAAATTCCTCCTTCTCCAAATGTTCAACGACGTGTTCAACTAAAATATTACTGATCGAATTCTTTTCGAAATAAAATTCAAAATCACTTTCTTTGGTAATATTGAGCGTATCAATGTCGAAACTAACCCAACCCGTATAATGTGTTCCCCCAGCACCACAAATAATTTTTCTTATAGCCATATTTTTAATTTTTCTTTTCAGAAAAACTTTTTTAATATATCTAAATAGCATACAAATCTTCCTGATCTAAATTTTCAATCCTACTAACGTCAACTTCTTCATGATTTAATTTATAAATTTTATATCCATGCCTCAGAAGAAGCATGATTACCTGTTTGGGATCTTTTTTCTGTTTTTTCAAAAGGATCCGAGAGTGTTCAAATATAATATTTTTTATTCTTTTGTCTTTAAGCATATTCATTGCACCTTGAAGCACCTCACACTCACATCCTTCAACATCAATCTTCAGGACATCAACAATATTGATATTTTTTGAATAGCAAAAATCATCCAGGGCTACCGTTTCTACTCTCTGAGTCCCTTGTAATTTTGAAACATGATATTTTGACAACGAATGGTGCCCATAGCTGTTGAATAAATTGAGATCGGCAACGCCTGATCTATTTGATACCGCTTTTGGAATGACTTCTACATTCGAAGCATGATTGGTTTCCAAATTTTCTTTTAGCCGTTCAAGATTATTTTTTTCTGGCTCAAAAGCAAAGACCTTATCACTATTTTTTGCCATCCAGATAGCAGTAATGCCAATATTCGCTCCAACGTCGATCGATATTTTTGATCCTTTTATTTGACCAGTTAACGCAATCATCATCGGCATGGCATCACAAGAATTTCCTGTTCGAAATATATATTGAAAATTATCATCAAAGTGTCTTTTGGAAAATATGCCAAGTTCATCTTTAAAATAAAATCCAACATGGTATTTTTTAAGAATATTCTTAAAAATTTTAAATATAATTTTTTCTAAATGAAGATCAATTTTTTTAAGAATACGATTCGCCATCGTTCATCTCCCAATCCCCATTGTTTTTAAAAACATTCTCACGCTGATACGTGTTTTTTTGTTGAAAAATGGGAATAAAACTGTGACGCAAAATAAACTTATCAATGTGGCAATGGCTGCCCCTTGAATGCCAATCATTCGGATGAGTATAAAATTGAGTATGATGTTCACAATTAACCCGGAAAATAAATAGTAAAATCCTATGTTTTGCAGATTTTCGATCAAAATCCATGAGCTTCTGACTGTTCCAAAAAAGGAAAAAACGCCTGCCCAAATATGTATTGCCAAAACACTTCCTGCCTGATTATAGGCTCCGCCATAAAGCAAATTGACCAGCCAGCCTGACAAAAAAGTCATGGGCAAGGCAAGGGCAAACGCAAGCCACACGACCAGATCGTAGAGCTTTTGCAGCCGGTTATAATAAATTTCTTCACCAGACTTTTTAGCATTAATGATGGCGGGAAACAAAGAGGATGTGATGATCATGGGAATAAAATACCAACCCTCACTCAATCTAACTGCGGCAGCATATTGACCCACCGCCTCGGCATTTATCATCTCTTTAATCATCACCTGATCAATCTTCATATAGAAAGAAATAACCAGCCCGGAAAATATTAACGGCCAACTATCTTTGAGCAAATTTTTAGCGACCGCCCATTTAACACGCCAGTTTAAAAGTGTTTTATTTCCGGCTTCGATATAAAAAAATATTAACCCTGCCGCTAGTATTATTGCATCAAAGGTGACAATAAGAGCGAACACGATTAGCGGAGCTTGAAATAAAATCAACAAAATTTTGATTACACTGGAAAGAACGCAGCTGAAAATATTTGCCAATGCTATATATTTTGCCTGCACCTTCGATTGAAAAAAAAAGTTAATCACATTAAAACTTTTAAAGATCTCTGACGATGCAATGATAAAAACTAAAACATTTGTATACGTGTCATTGCTTGTAAATTGCAGGGTTATCGCCAAAATTGGAAATAACAAAACTGCACCGAAAATTTTCATGGCAAAAGCGCTTCCCATAAGAATGTTCGGGCGGCTTTCCCCTTTGACTAATTCACGAACAACAATCCCATCCAATCCAAACCCGGCAATAATCGCAAAAAGCAAAACGAAACTTTGGGCGTAATTAAGCAAACCAAACTGCGTCGGCCCCAGATAACGCGCCACCCAAACACCAACAAAAAGTCCTTCAAAAATACGCAGGACTTTTTCGGCTAAAAGCCAGGAGGTATTTTTAAAATATTTTATAAAAGAGGCGTTTTGAATCAGTTGTTTTATTTTTTTGAGCATAAAAGAATTTTCGGAATTAGTACTTGTTTCAGCCTCAGTTGGTGAAACAAAAATATGATAAAAAATTGAATGTCCGATTACCCTATCACGACGTTATTTTTTTCCTGTTTTCCATCGGCATGATCATCGCGCATCTAAAATCCAGCAGTAATTTCGAACACCTTTCCCTGTCTTACTGATCGTTCCATACTTTCTCCACCCATGTCCCGCGGCGAGAAGAAATCGATCAATCATGACAATCGGCGGCAGGTTCCCATGCTGGACTTCCGGCTCCGGCCAGTCTCTGGCCGTCGGATTATGCTCGAAGACACAAACCGTTAGCCCTGAACGAATGGCCTGTTCAACGACGCGTTTCCAGACTTCAAACGCGCATCCATTTCCCATCAGCATATGCAGCATCACAAGGGAAACATCTTGGCTGAAAACTCCATCGCGTAAAAAATGATTCACATGCGTTTTTCTTTGGCCATCATAGAACCGAAACCCGCTGTTCATCCCCTCCATCCCGCCCGGCTGAATAACCTCCAAAAACCTCCGTGACCCGATATTCAGGATCTCATCTAACAAACAGCAACAATTTTTATGGGCATTCGACCTGTCACAGGAAAACACCTTCTCGCACGGAATGATCTGTCGATCGGACAACGC
>CAZBHY010000030.1:0-6989 GCA_964491705.1 uncultured Planctomycetales bacterium | reverse complement strand
GACAACGCATATTCTGCCGTCAAATATTTGGTACGGCGGCTGAACCAAATCGTCCAATCAAAATTGTCAATCAGCCGAGGAAAACTATCTTCTGTCCCCTCAAAAACATTCGACGCATAGAGGCCTGATTCATCCGGAGGATCTAATTTTAAAATATCACTTTCGTTCACAAAGATCTCAGCCTCGTTGAGAAGCTTTCTTACCTGTTGGAACCTGGCCTCATTGGCCAACCATCCCTTTCCTAAAAAGAACGAGTTGACACTTTTTGTGCGATGGGTTTGAATATATTCACGCGATAAAAACGGATAGGTCATCACCCCATCAATGGGCGCGTCATGATAAACCTTCAGCGATGTGCAATGCAAAGACGGCCCCAACACAAACTCCTGCTGCGGTGGTGACGTATATGGATGATAGAAACGGTCATATGTCTTGAGCTCTTCCTCTGAAAGAATTTCCGATAAACGCGACCGTAAGACATCAGAAACAGGCTGTTTATAAAAATCATCAATCGTATCTGGCGAAAAAATATTTTGCCTAAATGGCTTACAATAAATCAGACTCACAAAATCATCGATCGTGCGAGCTGCCCTGGTTAATTTCAACATGAGATGACAAATCTCAATCATATGTGGATTAAGATCAAACCATGTGATCGTTTTGACATTGTCCAGGCGGCATAAAACATTAAGGCCTCCCATCCCACCAATAACACTATAAAAGTGTTTACAAGGCAGCAGCTCCTCAGACTCAACCACTCCCTCCAAGCCTTTATAATTATCCGCGCTGGCTAAATAGACGTGTTCTTGAGACACAAAATAATTCGGTACCGATGAGGTCTTGAATTTTTTTAAAAATGCCATCGACCGAGCTGCGCGAAGAGCAATCGTTTTGCTCGTTTGCAAAACCTTCTCGGCCGCGCTCTTTTGTACACGCTCGTTTTGAACACGATGTGCTGTGCACTGAATGGGGGCCGTTTTCACCCGCCAGGAGATCATTTTATCCGCTAACGTCCGGCTCTCATTCGTCCGTGAATCTTTAATCTCCCCTGCTAACACGCCAAGTGCCGTACGCAACATCTGCCGATGACTCTCGCATGCGAGCATATGGTAACGTAACATTAAACTGTATTGGTCACCATGCAGGTTAAGTGATGTGTTGAATAAAGCATTCTTAATCTTTCTAAGATTCTTTTTCAAAGATGAACCCGCAAATCCAGCATACTCCGCACCATAGTGATGATACGCCCGTATCGCCACCTCCTGCCAAAGGGCCTCCAATAAATCAGCATCCCTCAACGGACGATTGCACACCTCCAGATAGTCATGGTGATTGGATCGCTGCTCATCATTGCTTTCCTCAATCACAATGGTATCAGAACCGCGTGGACGGTGAATCTTCAAAGTCAGCGGCCGCCAATGCACCGGCTGAAAATGAACATCGACTTCAACCGCTAAGGACCACAAGGCATTCGGATCATCACGCCATTGGTCTGGATCAACAGCAAAATTGCCCATACCATAAAAAATCACACCCTGACCATATGCCTCATACCCTTGAGGAATATGCGCATGGTGCCCATGCACCACAGTTGCTCCGGCATCAATGAATGACCGATAAAGATCACGAATATACGGCGACGGCCAAGGAGAATCCTCAACTCCGGCATGAACAGACACGACAACCACTTCTGCCCTCTTCCGCAATTCATGAATCGCGTGATAAACCCAAGGGCCAAATTCCGCGACACCCGCTGAATGATCGCGACTCACGCCGAACTGCGCTTCACAGCAACTGATCATACCGACGTGAATTCCCCTCTCCTCAATGATAATCGATTGTCTGGCCCCCTGCCTATTCATCCCGGCACCGCACGCCTTGAAACCGTGTCGGCGCATTAAGTCGCATGTCGCCTCCAATCCTGGCAAACCATAATCCATCATATGATTGTTGGCTAACGCAAAAACAAACCGTTGGGAACGATCGGGCAAATGAGAGGAAAACAAATTCGGGCCGGCTTTAGGACTCGCGACAAATTTGTGATTCGCAGATAAAATAGGACCTTCCAGATTCGCGATGCACAGATCCTGAGAAAAATTCAACACACTTTTAACGGAATGCAACTTTGGAGCCCAATCACCCAATAAGATCATCTGACCGCAACCCTTTCTTTTCGTTTGCTACATCAAAATGTTGCACATTAACAAACATACATCGCGCCGAACTATGCCGAAGATTAGAACTTGGCCCTTATTTTATTCATCAGCTTCGATGTTAAAATAAAAAATTTTCGTTCTAGCGCTGCTATCCCAAACGCATAAGATTTTCTCTTCTCTCGGACAGGATACAACCCTCGGGACTGGAGACAATAACCCGGGCATCCGGCGTCATCATCAATCGAGCCGAATAACTCCTGCCGCGGCAAGGCCACCTTCAACGGAAGCCAATGCGTATCAAACGGCCCCTTCTCAAAATCAAATGGCAATTCCTTGGGCCAGCGCCGTGGAATCGGGTCATCGGCTAATATGATCTTGAAAAAAAGTTCACGCCGGATAATCATCACGCTGGATATTAAATATGACTGGCCGCCAGGTGATGCCTGGATCAGTTTATTATTGTCTTCATTGTGTTCAAAAAAATCCAGATTTCTTCCGTGAATAAGTTCGATATCTTTGTATCGTTGCCAACGGATGCCATCACACCACCACGAATATTTCATGACATCCAAACACTGTTCATCCATTTCCGCCACGAGATCATCCAGCAATCGCGTGTCCGCCAGATTGATATGATCCTCAACCCAAAACAGCACATAATTCCCGGTAATCGCGGAAAGCATCTGGCGCGTATCATGAAACCATCCATCGCGGCTGTCCAAGTGAAATGGAATCAGTTTGTCGCCCAACTGCTCCTTTAAAAAAGCCATCGCTTCAGATCGATATCGGCCACGGACATTGATAACCCATTTGGACGCACCGATGTCTTTGAACGACACATACGAATCCTTCATCCTTTGCAGTCGTTCCGAGTTATCGATAAAAAAATTTGCGAATACAAATAATCGTTCCATAATCGTGTATGCCCTGCGTCATGGCCCGACGCAGCGATCGACGTGCTGTTAGACCGTTAGGCCCTGCCCTTCAATGTCCGATATTCCTGCACCATTCGCGCAATCCCGTCCGCCAACGAAATCCTGGGCTGCCACCCCAATGCCGTGATCCGGGAGATGTCCATACACTTCCGCGGCATCCCATCAGGCTTATCTGTACCCCACGTGATCTGCCCTTTGAAACCTGCCTTTTTTTTGACCAATTCTGCCAACTCCTTAATCGTCACATCCTGTCCGCTGCCGAGATTGATGAACTGATCCGCATCATAATGGTCCATTGCAAAAAGAATCCCCTCGGCCGCGTCATCCACATGCAAAAATTCCCGTCTGGCTGTTCCTGTGCCCCACACCTCAACCGATGGCTGAACGGCGTCAGCAGCATCCACACATTTTTTCACCAGTGCAGAGACCACATGAGATTTTTCAAGATCATAACAATCATTGGTCCCATACAGATTGCACGGCATCACGCTGATCCACGGAAGGCCATATTGCCTGCGATAATATTCCACCATTTTAATACCGGAAATCTTTGCCACAGCGTAACCTTCATTGGTTGGTTCAAGCGGCCCGGTCAAAAGATATTCTTCTTTCATTGGCTGCGGACATTCCCGAGGATAAATACAAGAACTTCCCAAAAAACATAATTTTTTGACTTTGTTGAGATAAGCCTGATGAATGGCATTCAGCTCGATCATCAAGTTCTCATAAAGAAATTCTGCCTTATGCTCATTATTGGCCTTGATCCCTCCGACGCGCGCGGCTGCCATGATAACAGCAACCGGCTTCTGTGCTTCAAAAAATGCCTTCACCGCTGCCTGGTCGCACAGATCCAACTCCTGATGCGTCCGTAAAACAAGATTTTCGAACCCACGGGCTTTCAACAACCGAACCAAAGCGGACCCGACCATGCCCTGATGGCCAGCAACATAAATCTTATCGTTTAAATTTAACATGGTTTGGTCCTTTATAGTAAGAATAAGCAAACTGGCAATCTGGCAATCTGGCAAACTAGCAAACTTGCAATCTAGCAAACTTGCAATCTGGCAATCTGGCAAACTTGCAATCTGGCAAGCTGGCAATCTGGCAATCTGGCAATCTGGCAAACTAGCAAACTAGCAAACTTGCAATCTAGCTAGCCCACCAGTCCGCCAGTCCGCTAGTCTGCTAGTCTGCTAGTCTGCTAGTCTGCTAGCCCGCTAGTCTGCTAGTCTGCTAGTCTGCTAGCCCGCTCCCCACAACTTAACGCCCTTTCATAAATCTGCTTTAACGTTGTCTCCAGATCAATAGTGATCTTCCATCCCGGATAATGCGACTTAAATTTTTTCAATGAAGAAATATACCAGATGTGATCACCGCTGCGGTTCTGGTCAACATACTCCGTGATCAATTTTTTTCCAGAGATTTGTTCGCACATGGCCGCTGCCTCCATGATGGAACAGCTATTGGCGCGCCCTCCACCGATATTATATACTTCGCCGCTGCGCGGTTGCTGATAAAAATGCCAAAAGGCAGTGACCAGATCATGCGCATGAATATTGTCCCTGACCTGTTTGCCCTTGTATCCCAAGATCCAGTACGTCCGCTGTTGGACGCAGCATTTCATCATATACGCCAAAAATCCGTGCAGTTCCGCCCCGGAATGATGTTCCCCAGTCAAGCACCCACCGCGAAAACAACCTGTCTTCATTCCGAAATACCGGCCATATTCCTGAACCAAAATATCCGCTGCCACCTTAGACGCGCCGAACACGGAATGTTTGCTCTGATCAATGCTCATGGTCTCATCAATCCCGTCAAAAAATGGATGCGTTGCCGGCAATTCCCAGCGCGTGTCCTTTTCACACAACGGCAATCCATTGGGCGTATCCCCGTACACTTTATTCGTACTGGTAAAAATAAAAACCGCCTGCGGGCAATGCAGGCGAGTGAGTTCTAAAAGGTTGAGTGTGGCCACCGCGTTGATCGAAAAATCCGTCAACGGTTCTTTGGCAGCCCAGTCGTGGGACGGTTGAGCAGCGGTATGAATAACCGCCTTGATATCGGAACTGAATTGGCAAAAGATCTCCTTTAATGCCTCGCTATTGCGGACATCGATATCGTAATGCCTATATTCCTTTAATTTTTCCTCAAGGCGTTGGCGATTCCAACCAGTCGATGCCTCTGCCCCGAAAAACCGGGCGCGCATATCATTGTCAATACCAACAACTTTGCATCCCTGAGCGCAAAAAAATTCAGCAGCCTCAGAACCGATCAAACCAGCCGATCCAGTAATCAAAATGACATCAGGCATGTGGCACTCCAAAAAATATGTGTTGCGGAAAAACCCTTAAAACGCTTTTATAGTGAATCATCCACCAAGCCCACACTACGGTATCATAGGCAGGTTAAAAACCAGCCACTTAATAAATAATAATATGTATATTATCACAATTTAATTTTATGTATATATCGTATATGCAAAACTTTACGCCTGTGTTATAATGCGATGGTTTTTAACGAAATCACCCTATAAACACTCTATTGAAAAAATACTATGCGCACACTTCCAGAAATATTTCAAAATAAACAAAAAACCTTTTCGTTTGAGCTCTTTCCACCCAAGACCGAACAGGGATATGCCCATCTGATCCAAACGATTGCTCAGCTGGCTGAACTCAATCCGGATTTCATCTCGTGCACCTATGGCGCTGGCGGAGGCAACCGGGATAAAACATTGGAAATCGCTCAACACATTCAAGATGCCCATGGCATACCGGCAGTCGCGCACCTCACCTGCGTTTTAAATACACACGATCAAATCAAAACAATCTTGGATGACATCAAACAGCGCGGACTGCGCAATATCCTGGCGTTGCGTGGAGATCCGCCAATTGACAATCCCCACTGGACTCCAGGACCACAGAATTTTCGCTACAGCTATGAGCTGTGCAAATTTATCCGCCAATATTTTCATGATTATTTCGGCATCGGAGTGGCTGGTTTCCCGGAAGGGCATCCCGCCTGCCCGGACATTGAACGCGACGCGTTTTATCTCAAAAACAAACTGCAAAACGGCGGGGATTTTGTCATCACGCAGATCTTTTTGGATAATCAATACTATTTCCACTATGTCCGCAGACTCACCGATATCGGCGTCACCGCCAAGATCATCCCTGGCATTCTGCCCATTGCCAATTATCACCGTCTGCTCGAATTTTCCAAGAAAGACGGCATTACGATCCCGGATCGCGTCAAAAAAATCTTTGACCCCATCAAAGACGACCCAGAAAAGACCCTCGAAGCAGGCAAGGCATACGCCATTGAACAATGTCAAGACCTGTTGCAAGGTGGGGCGCCGGGCATCCATTTCTACGCATTAAACAAATATCAGCCGGTCGCGGATATCTTAAAAGCTATTAAATGACACTCAGGCACTAAGACACTATGACACCAAAAACTTCTTAGTGTCTAGTGTCGCGGTGTCCTAGTGTCATTTCAAAACAATTCCATCTGCCCATCATCGGGCTTCTGTTTTTTCTTTTTCCATTCCGATCGAGAATGCTGCTTGAGCGCGTCTTCAATATCGTGCACAAACGGTGATACCTCATGGTGCAACGTCTGGCCGTAGAGCATGCGTCGCTGGGCATACGTCAGATATAAAAAATATTTTGCACGCGTCATCCCGACATAAAACAGCCGGCGCTCCTCATCAGGATCAGCGGTCATGTTCATCATGTCCAGCGGCAAAAGGCCCTGCTCACACCCGCAGATAAAAACACACGCAAATTCCAGACCCTTAGACGCGTGCAGGGTCATCAAGGAAATTTTTTCCGCATCCATGTCCTGATTGATCATGCGCTGATCAAATAGATCATCGTCAATATTGTTGGACTCCTCT
>CAZBHY010000029.1:0-12359 GCA_964491705.1 uncultured Planctomycetales bacterium | reverse complement strand
ACAGCGGGAGCTAAATATCATGTGCTGTCTATGTATGGATATTAAGAAAAAAACAACCTTGTTTACCACAATGTTTTTATTTATGATCAATGGCTGTTCTTTCTCCAATGTTTTTAATTCTGATTTAACTGAGGTGAATGAGTACTATATTTTTTTAAAGGAAGAGTTGAACGAATTGGAGAAAAAATTTTTGTATAAAGATTGCAAAATTTTGCTTTCTCAACTTGGCGATCCTATAGAAATTCAAGACGGAGCATATTTTGGATTTAATGAAATGTGTGATAAAAATAAATGTAGTTGTCAAGAAGTCAGTTGCACGCAAAGAATGTCTGATGAACTGTGGATCTATGTTTATAAGAATGCCAAAGCCAGTCGCAGTGTTATTTTTTATATTAAGGAAGGAACTGTTGTTAGAATAGTGAATTGAAGGTGATATGGTGATGCGAAAGTTAGTTTTTAAAAAAGGTGCCAGGCACCAAAAAAGGGGCAGATAAACGGCTGGAGAACGAGAAATGATGCTAAAAAGTGCCTGGCGCCTTTTTTCTTTTTTTGGCGAATAAAAAGGATTTTTGTTATGAGATATATCTTGCTATTATCAGTTTTTCTTGTCAGTTGCTCATATTCTGATTTTTTTCAAAAGCCAAAGGATTATTATTATAAAATTTTACCTCAAGTCAGAAGTCAAATCAGAGAAGAAGCTAAAACTATGATTGGCGCATCTAAAAATGATGTTGTGAATAATTACGGTCCACAACCACAAGGCGGTTTGTTTGAAAAAGACACTAAAATGAGGGACTTTAAAACCTCAACATTATATGATTGTCGTGAGTTATGGACTTATCGACTTAAGCGTAAAACAACGCAACGGCAGTCAGACGTTTTTTTTGCGAGTTTTTGTTTTGATGATCACGCGGTCATCGCAGTGAATGTAGACTAAGACACGTGCTTTGCGCCCCCTTTTTTTTAAAAATATCCCCATGCAGGAGGGTTTTACGATGGGGCAAGGAGCGTTCAGAAATACCATGATGCGACTCGCTGTGTTTATTTTTACAGCGGGTATCGCAGGGATGCCACAGGCGGAGGCGTCAATTTTTATCCATGAAATTTTGGCGGATCCGCCGGCCATTGGGGGAGATGCCAATGGCGATGGGGTTGTTTCATCCAGCAATGATGAGTTTATCGAGCTGTATAATAGTTCGGACCAGAAGGTCGATATCTCTGGATGGAGTATTGTTGATGATATGCGTCAACGTCATATTTTTGCATCGGATACATGGATCTCTCCATTCGGCTTGTGGGTGGTTTTTGGAGGCGGAACCCCGATGCTGACCGGTGATGTTTATAGTGTTGCCTCGAGTGGAGGATTAAGTTTAAATAATGGCGGTGACCGCGTAAGTGTCTTTGATGCCCATGGGATATTGGTGGATGACGTGCTCTATGGCGCTGAAGGCGGCAAGGACCAGTCACTGGTGCGTGTGCCAGAGCGTTATCAGGGGGATTTCGCGCTGCACACAGTGCTCAATGCTGATCAGCCTTTTTCTCCTGGGGCTTTTGTGACCGATGACCCTGTCAGCCATGCAGTCCCAGAACCTGTGACATGTTTATCATTGGCAATGGGTATGGGAGGTCTCTTGCTTTTTCGGAAAAACAGCCGGATTTCTTAAAATTAATTTCAAATTTTCGTGCATCGAAAAGCCCTTTCTGTTAAAATACAACAGATTTTAAACTCTGATATTTTAATCGAAGGGGCTTTTTATGTGGAAAAAAATTTGTACACTTTTTAGCCTGCCGGCCTTACCCAAGACGATTTTCTCTGATCGGCATGTGTTGGTGGTGGATGATGGGCAGAGTGAGCGTCGTTTGTATTCAGAGATATTAAAGAAGGCCGGATACACGGTTGATACTGCGGCGTGTGCTGATGAAGCGATATCGGCCATTCATCGCAAAAAACCCGATGTGATTTTAATGGATTTTTGTATGCCGGGAATGAATGGCAATGAATTGTGCCGGCATTTGAAAAATACCGGCGATGCGGAAAATATTCCAGTGATTTTTTTAACCGGCAGTGCTGGGGCCGTTGATATGGTGGAATGCTTTGATGCCGGCGGAGAATATTTTTTAACCAAACCGATTAATGCCAAGTGCCTGATGAGACAGGTCAATACGGTTTTAAGTGATTATGAAAAACGGCAAGCGGCTGTTTTAGCGCCGTGAGGAGTGGATGGTATGTTGGATATACGATTGATTCGAGATAACCCCGATCGTGTTAAAAGTGGGCTGAAAAAGAAAAATATTAATTGTGATGTGGAACAGATAAGAATGCTTGATCACCAGTGGCGGGATTTGCTGGGTCAGGCGGATGCTTTACGCGCCCGGCAGAACGCGGCCAATGATCAGATTGCCGTGTTGATACGTGAAAAAAAAGACGCCTCAGCGGTGATCGCGGAGATGAAAGGTTTTAAGGCGCAGATTGAGGATCTGGACGCGAAATCAAAGGTGTGTGAGCAGGGCGTCTATGATGCCTTGATTGGCCTTCCCAATTTGCCGCATGATTCTGTTCCGGTGGGTGGAGCAGAATCAAATCAGGTGGTGCGCACGTGGGGGCAGTCACGGAGTTTTGATTTCACACCCAAGTCCCATGTTGAGTTAGCGCAGGATTTGGATATTGTGGATTTTGAGCGTGCGTCCAAACTCAGCGGCGCGGGTTTTGTGTTGTACAAGGGGGCCGGGGCACGGCTGGAGAGGGCCTTGTTTAATTTTATGCTTGATCTGCATACGGGTCAGCATGGGTATCGTGAAATCTTTCCTCCGTTTTTGGTGAATACAGCATCAATGACAGGAACCGGACAGCTGCCCAAGATGGCTGAAGATATGTATCAGTGCGCTGGGGAAGATTTATGGCTGATTCCCACCGCTGAGGTTCCGGTGACCAACATTCATCGCGACGAGTTGCTCAGTGAGGAACAATTGCCCGTATGTTATGCGGCCTACACGGCCTGTTTTCGGCGTGAGGCAGGTTCTTATGGAAAAGAGACCCGCGGCATGATCCGCGTGCATCAATTTAACAAAGTCGAGCTGGTAAAATTTGTTCATCCGGCGACATCGTATGATGCGTTAGAAGCTCTGGTGGCCAATGCAGAACAGGTCCTGCAGCGGTTGGGTTTGCCCTATCGTGTTTTGCAGTTGGCCAGCGGCGATTTAAGTTTTGCGGCTGCCAAATGTTATGATCTGGAGGCATTTGCCCCGGGTGTGCAGCGTTGGCTGGAGGTGTCCAGTTGTTCCAACTTTGAAGATTTTCAGGCGCGGCGCGCCAATATTCGTTTTAAAGGAAAAAATCAGAAAAAGCCTGCATTGGTGCATACGTTAAATGGTTCTGGTCTGGCGTTAGCGCGCACCATGGTGGCGATTTTGGAAAATTATCAGACAGCCCAGGGCGACATTATCATTCCCGATGTGTTGCGTCCATATATGGGCGGGATGGAAAAAATTGAAAAAATATAGCATGTGAGGTGGTGTTATGTCTCGGGGGTTGTTGGGGATTTTAAAATTAGGTCTGTTTATTTTGTTGCTTCCGCTCTTAATCGCGGTGATTGTTGCCTTTCATAAGGAATTGGATGTATTTAAGCAGGCGCAGGATATTTTTATATGGGGAGTGATGGCCTATACTGTTCTTCATCTCTTTATTTTTACACCACAGGCATTGTATCGGTTTTGGCAGGGCGTTTTTATGGAGATCTGTGCGTTTGCCGGAACGGTTGCGAATATTATTGTCTTGGCGATCCCGATTGTCATGACGGTGATGCTTTTGACATATTATATGAGCACGGTGATTTTTCGTCAGCCGTGGGCAGTGAGCTGGGTGATTTTTTTAGTAGGATTTGCGTTGGCGTTTCATGTTATTTTGTCTGCTCAGGAATTGTACGAGGCGGATGATACGCAGTTGAAAGGACATTATCTGTTGACTCTAAGCCTGGTTTTTATTGTGAATATCTTGATTACGGCGGGGTTGCTGGATTTGATTTTTAAAAATTTCTCCGCTGTGTCTTTTTTGCGTGAAGCTGTGCACTATGCAGAAAAGCTGTATGTTGGTGTGTTCAGGACCGCAGGAATCCGTTAATGCCATCCATTGATTGATCAACGCGCCGTGTGCGTCGTATCCCGTGAGGGTCAAGCAGCCCAGGCCTTTTTCAACGTGATATTTTTTTATGTGGCGAGGATGTGAGAGGGATGATCGTATTCATCCGGAATGAGAGCAGTGTTGTCTTATGACTCAGAAAAATAGTCCCAAACAATATTCTGATCAAGATATCGTGCGATGTATTGCGTTGCTTGAGAATCTTGTCCGTGATAGCGCGCAATTCGCACAATTATCAGAATCCGATCGGGCCATGCTTTTAAAGGCGGCTGGGCAGCTGGCGCATCCGAATGGAGATGAGATCGTCAAGCGCAAGCGGGAGATCCGCCAGGCCAAACGTCAGAGGACTGTTCATCTGGAACGCATGGCGCGCGCGCAGACCGGAATCCGTAAGGCACGCGCAGCCGCTGTTTTTACAGCGCCGCAACAGCTATTCATCGATGCCGGGCATGAGAAGCAGTCATACGCAGAGCTAAAATCTCCAAGAAACTGTTATGTGTGCAAGGCTGAGTACACACGGTTGCATTTTTTTTATGATGCGATGTGCCCTCAGTGTGCTGAGCTGAATTATCGCAAGCGATTTCAAACTGCGCCGTTGGATGGCCGCGTGGCGTTGATTACAGGTTCACGTTTAAAAATTGGTTATCAGGCGACATTGATGATGCTGCGGGCAGGCGCACGCGTTATTGCGACCACGCGATTTCCTGTGGATTCGGCGTTACGATTTTCGAAAGAAGCTGATTTTGAACAGTGGTCCGATCGATTGCATATTTATGGATTGGATTTGCGCCATACACCCAGTGTTGAGCTTTTTTGTTCGTATATTCAAAAAAAATATGATCGGTTGGATCTGCTAATTAACAACGCGGCGCAAACAGTGCGGCGGCCGGCAGGGTTTTATGCGCATCTGATGCCCAATGAATTGCTGCGCGACGATGATTTGCCGAAATCTGCGCAAACGCTGCTCAAGCATTTTGAAGAATGCAAACAGGCGATGGTGCCATGTTCGCAATTGAGGTCATCAGCGGATCTGGCTTTGCCGGTCAGTTGGGTGGGGAGGACGCCTGGTATCGGGTTGCGCGCGTCGGCACAGCTTTCGCAAATTCCCTACGCCTATGATCATGCCATCGCCAAGGAAGAGGTGTTTCCAGTGGGGAAATTGGATGCAGATTTGCAGCAGGTTGATTTGCGTAAAACGAACAGCTGGCGTTTAACGTTAGGCGACATCCCGACGTCGGAGATGTTTGAATTGCAGTTGATCAATGCGATTGCCCCATTCGTTTTGTGTAATCAGTTGGTCGGAATGATGAAACGCGATGATACGGGACAAAAGCATATTGTGAATGTGTCGGCGATGGAAGGAAAATTTTTACGGTTTCAAAAGAGCGCGCGCCATCCGCACACCAATATGGCCAAGGCCGCCTTAAACATGCTGACACATACATCAGCCGGGGATTTGGCAAAGTACGGTATTTTTATGAATGCGGTTGATACTGGTTGGGTGACGGATGAAGACCCTGCGGCATTGTCGGTCTATAAACAGGAGCGCCATGATTTTCAGCCGCCGTTGGATATTGTGGATGGGGCGGCCAGAGTCTGCGATCCATTTTTTCATGGCATTTTGACTGGCCAGCATTGGTGCGGAAAATTTCTGAAAGATTATTTTCCGATTGATTGGTGAGAGGACGCAATGGAAAAAATGCAAGATCCGCTGCACGGCATGACGTTAGAAATGATTCTCAACTTCTTGGTTGAGCATTGCGGCTGGGAGGATATGGGTGAGCGTATTCGTGTGCGCTGTTTTCAGTGTGACCCGAGTATTAAATCGAGTTTGCATTTTTTGAGACGAACCCCATGGGCCAGAAAGAAAGTGGAACAGTTATATTTAAAAACGATCAAGGATATTGAGAAAAAATGACGGCATTGCATCGTAAAGAGATACGTTGCCATGGCCGTTTACGTGAGGAACGATGGCACTGATTAGTTTACAGGATGTTTCACTCGCCTTTGGCGGACCGCTTCTTTTTGATGAATTAAATTTTCAATTAGAGCCTGGAGAGCGTGTTGCATTATTGGGGCGTAACGGCACCGGGAAAACAACATTGATGCGCATGCTGGCGGGAGAATTCGGCCCGGATTCTGGCCGTGTTGTCCGCAGTCAGGGTGTTGATATTACGTATCTGCCGCAGGAAATTTTAACGAGTCTCCAAGGGAATGTGTTTGATATCGTCGCGACAGGATTGAGCGCGCGTGGGGAACTGTTAAAAAAATTTCATCACATCAGCCATCGGCTGGAGACAGAGCACACACCAGAATTATTGCGGCAGATGGATGCGCTTCAGGAAGAATTGACTCTTACACACGGCTGGGATATTAATCACCAGGTTGAATCCATTATTTCCCATATGGGGCTAGATCCGGAGAGCGATTTTGGTCAATTATCCGGAGGGCAGAAGAGGCGAGTGCTTTTGGCCAAGGCATTGGTGATTCATCCGCAGATTCTCCTTTTGGATGAGCCAACGAATCATCTGGATATCGGATCGATAGATTGGTTGGAAGAATTTTTAAAAAAGTATTCCGGGACGTTATTGTTTGTGACGCACGACCGTATGTTTATGCAGCATCTGGCGACACGTATTGTGGAATTGGATCGTGGCAAATTGTTCAGCTGGAAGTGCGATTATGAAACCTTCCTCGCGCGCAAACAAATGGCGTTGGATAATGAAGATGTTCAGCGCCACGAATTTTCAAAGAAACTAGCCCAAGAGGAGGTGTGGATTCGTCAAGGCATCAAAGCAAGACGTGTCCGCAATGAGGGCCGAGTCAAGGCGCTGGAACGCATGCGCGAAGAGAAGCGGGCCCAGCGCCAACAGATTGGGCAGGTGCGTATGAGGGCGCAGGAATCAGAACGGTCCGGGCATCTGGTGATCAAGGCGTCGAATTTGGGTTATTGGTATGATGAGAAATGTTTGTTTAAAAATTTTTCGACGAATATTATGCGCGGGGATAAGATTGGCGTCATCGGACCGAATGGTTCGGGCAAAACCACGCTGTTGAGGGTATTATTGGGGAAGATGGCGCCGCTAGAGGGCAAGGCACGGCTGGGAACTCATCTGGAAGTCGCGTATTATGATCAATTGCGGGAAGAGCTGGATGAAGAAAAAACCGTGATGGAGAATATTTGTGGGAACAGCGAATCGATTGTGATTAACGGCAAGCCCCGTCATATTATTGGTTATATGCAGGATTTTCTTTTTTCGCCAGATCGCGCGCGCACACCGGTCAAGGTGCTTTCCGGCGGAGAGCGTAACCGTATTTTTCTGGCGCGATTGTTTACTCGGCCGTCCAATGTGCTGGTAATGGATGAGCCGACCAATGATCTCGATATGGAAACGCTTGAGCTTTTGGAAGAGTTGTTATTGGATTATTCTGGCACGCTGATTTTAGTCAGTCATGATCGTGCGTTTTTAAATCATGTCGTAACGAGCACGATTGTTTTAGAAGGCCAAGGCGCGGTGGCGGAATATCCAGGTGGATATGATGATTGGTTGAGTCAGCGCACGCCTGCCGCGTTTGAAGGTGTGGGCAAAGAGAAAAAAATCAAGGGGGCTGCGCAAACGGTCAAACCGCTGATCCGACATACACTTTCTTTTAAAGAACGCCGTGAATTAGAAGCCCTTCCGATTAAAATTGAGACGCTTGAGGCGCAACAAAATGAGTTGTATGATATTTTGGCTGATGGTGATGCGTATAAAAATAATCCTGATAACATTATTAAAGCTAAGGCTCGATTAGCGGTTGTTGAAGATGCTTTATTGGCGGCTTTTCAGCGATGGGAATATCTTGAAAAATCAGGAGAAAATGGCGGCTAGCTACATTTTTCGTATTTTATATTAAATATTTTTGTATTCTGTGCAACGTCGACATTTTTGAACTCAAGTTTGACACCAGAAATATTCAATGATATAGTTTTGCCATAAATTTTTATTTTTGATTCCAGCAGTGCTGTTATATATCTAGAGAGGGATGGTCGAGGGGAAGCCGGCATATTCTGGATCATGTCAGGTGATCCGGCAGGTATTGTGGTTGAGATATTTTTTTGTTTGAGGTGGCAGAGTGGTTGGCCGCTTTTTCCGAAAAGATAATGTGGAAGCGGCACATACTAGATAATAAAGTCGTTTCGGAAGGGATGGTTGGCCGCTCTTTCCGAGAAGGTAATGTGGGAGCGGCACATTCTGGATGATGTCAGGTGATCCGTCAGGTATTGTGATTAAGATATTTTTTTATTTGGAGAGGTGGCAGAGTGGTTGAATGCAACGGTCTTGAAAACCGTCATGGGGCAACTCATCCAGGGTTCGAATCCCTGCCTCTCCGTTTAAATTCAAAAGCCCATCAATGAATGGGCTTTTGAATTTAAATGAAAAATATGGACGAGCCTGTGCGCAGCACAGGGTTCTGACTGAGCGCAGCGAAGGAATGCCACACGTAAGCCCTGATAAGGGTGAAGATGTGGTGGAATCCCTGCCTCTCCGCCATTTTTCCTCAAGCGATAACCTTCAAACCCGCAGGGGAAGGTTATCGCAAATCGAGGGAAGAATGGCGGTTGTACTTTGCGGCCAACAGCCACAAAGTGCTCCGCCAGTTTTTCGGTGAACCCTTCCGACGAGAGTCATATAAAAATTTGGCTTGATTAGAAGGGGATTTAAACACAAGAGGTTATAAAATAATACGATGGATAGCGATTCCGGAAGATTCAGTGATATAAAAAAACATTTTAGTTTGGAAGCAGGTGGTTTTGACTCAATTATTGCGGATCGAGTCCCTTTTTATGATCTGTTCATCAGGGCGCTTGTCAATGTTGTGCCTTTTAAAAAAGATAAGGCCATTAGAATAGCTGATCTTGGTTGTGGAACGGGCACCGTATCGTTTTACGTAAAAGAAAGATTCCCCAACGCCGAGATTGACTGTGTGGATTTTTCGCCAGAAATGCTCAAGGCTGCTAGAAAAAAACTCGAGAGATTCAGAGGGATTACATATTTCGAGAGCGACATTCTTAAATTTAATCTCATTGGCTATGATGCGGTCTTATCATCACTTTGCCTTCATCACATCGGTAAGGAAAAAGAGAAAAAAGGGTTCTTCAAACAAGTCTATAATAGTCTTTTAGAAGGCGGGGTATTTTATATTTACGACGTAATATTGGCGTCAAACAGCGTGGTGCAAGAAGTGTTTCTTGAAGAATGGAAAGAATTTATGCGCAAGAATTTATCCTTTGAAGATGTTGGGAAAACTATGCAGAAATATTATGATGAAGATAGGCCGTTTGCGCTTATGGATGAGCTCAAGCGTCTTGAGGAAGCAGGTTTTAGAGATGTTGATGTTATCTGTAAGTTTTACAATGGAGCTGTTTACGGCGGCATAAAATAAATAATGGTGACGGATAAATAATGATGACGGACACCTTTTCAAAAGGTGTCCGTCATCATTTTACTTTGCCACATGCTGTTCCTACCGAATTTTTATTTTCCATGATGTCTTGACATTTTTTTATTTTCTTTTATACTTGACTAAGTCAATAGGAATAGTTTAAATTAGGAGTCCTATGAAAATTACATACAAAGGCGACTATGCGCTCAAGGCTGTTTTGGAATTGTCCATGGTTTATGGCATACAGGAGCTCACCGGTAGCGATCTGGCGACACGCATTGATGCACCGAAAAAATTTTTAGAGCAAATTCTCTTGGAATTAAAAAAGGGAGGATTTGTCAAAAGTAAGCGTGGGAATGTCGGCGGATATTATTTAGCGCGCGCTCCTCAACAGATTACGGTTGGCGACATTATCCGCGTGATTGAAGGGCCGATTGAACCGATCGCGTGCATCGATGAGCGATACCGGAGGTGCCGACATGTCAAAAAATGTGTGTTTAAAAAAATTTGGCAAAGGGTTTTTATCGCGACAACAGATATTGTTGATCATGTCAATTTTCAGCAGTTGGCGGATGAGGCCAGCTTTGGGCGACAGGTGATCGAATATTATATTTGATCAGAATATTTTCACAGGGGAAGAATTCTCAACAAAGGAAAGATATTATGAGCCGTATCGATCATCAGTTGCACATTGACAGTCTGGCATTGCACGGGGGCCAGGAGGCAGACGCGACCACAGGGTCACGGGCGGTGCCGATCTATCAGACCACATCATATCAGTTTAAAGATACGGAGCACGCGGCCAATCTGTTTGGGTTAAAAGAATTCGGCAATATTTATACGCGCTTGATGAATCCCACTACGGATGTCTTGGAAAAACGTATCGCCGCGCTGGATGGGGGAGTTGGCGCCCTGGCCGTGGCCAGCGGCCAGTCTGCTATTACACTGGCGCTGCTGAATATCGCACAGGCCGGAGATGAGATTGTTTCCACAGATAATTTGTATGGGGGGACATATAATTTATTTCGTCACACATTTCCGCGGTTGGGGATAAAGGTTAAGTTTGTCCCAACCAATGACCTGGACGCATTGCAAAAGGCGATCACACTGAAAACAAAGGCGATTTACGCAGAATCCATCGGCAATCCAAAATTGGGCGTCGCGGACCTTGACGGGATGTCAGCGATCGCACATAACAATGGCGTGCCGTTTATTTTGGATAATACGGTTTCCCCATATCTGCTCCGGCCGTTTGATCACGGGGTTGATATTATTGTTTATTCTGCGACAAAATTTATCGGCGGGCATGGGACCACTTTGGGCGGCGTGATCGTTGATTCCGGAAAATTCAATTGGACAAATGGGAAATTCCCGCTGATCGCTGAACCTGATCCGAGTTACCACGGGATCAATTTCGTCGAGGCATTGAAACCGTTGGGGAATATTGCGTATATTATTAAAGCACGTGTGACCTTGCTGAGGGATTTTGGTCCGGCCTTGTCACCGTTCAACGCGTTTTTATTGTTGCAAGGGCTGGAAACATTGCATCTGCGTTTGCCGCGCCATGCGCACAACGCTTTGGCCGTAGCAAAGTATTTGAAAAAACATCCTCAGGTCGCCTGGGTCAATTATCCTGGCCTGGATGACAGCCCTGAGAGACAACGGGTCAAAAAATATTTGCCCAACGGCGCCGGAGCCATCGTCGGTTTTGGGGTCAAAGGCGGTTGCGCTGCCGGGCGCACATTTATTGATGCGTTGCAGTTGATTTCTCATGTGGCGAATATCGGGGATGTCAAAAGTCTTGCGATCCATCCCGCCACAACAACGCATCAACAACTTTCCGAAGGCGAACAATGTACGGCCGGTGTCACGTCAGATTTTATTCGTTTGTCTATTGGCATTGAGCATATCGATGATATTATAAAGGACATTGAACAGGCACTGAAGACTGTTTCAGAAAAGGGAGAATAATAATGGGAAAATTTCATCAGAATATTATTGGAACAATCGGAAATACTCCGTTGGTCAAAGTCAATCGCTTGGCACAGGGGCTAGAGGCAACGATTTTATTGAAATTGGAATTTTTTAATCCACTGTCCAGTGTTAAGGATCGCATTGGCGCAGCGATGATCGAAGCAGCAGAGCGTGATGGAAAGCTGAATAAGGATTCCGTGATTATTGAGCCAACCAGCGGCAACACGGGTATTGCATTGGCCTTTGTCGCTGCGGCCAAAGGGTATAAGCTGAAATTGACGATGCCGGATACCATGAGCATTGAGCGCCGTCAACTCTTAAGAATCTTGGGGGCAGAGGTTGTCCTCACGGAAGGCGCGAAGGGGATGCGTGGTGCTATTGAAAAAGCTGAGGAGCTGGCACGCCAAACGTCCAACAGCTATATTCCTCAACAGTTCAATAATCCCGCGAATCCAGAGGTCCATCGTCGCACAACCGCAGAGGAGATCTGGCGCGATACGGATGGTGCTGTAGACATCTTTATTTCCGGTATCGGAACCGGCGGAACGATCACGGGTGTCGGAGAGGTACTGAAAGAACGCAAGCCTTCTGTTAAAATTATCGGGCTGGAACCGGCAGATTCACCAGTTTTGTCAGGCGGTTCAGCTGGTCCGCATAAGATTCAGGGGATTGGCGCGGGGTTTGTTCCATCCATTTTAAATCGTGATATTATTGATGAAATTATAACGGTTCGCCACGAAGATGCCGGAGAGACCACATGGCGGCTTGCCCAGTCTGATGGTATTCTGGGCGGGATTTCCAGCGGCGCCGCGGTGTGGGCAGC
>CAZBHY010000028.1:5925-12682 GCA_964491705.1 uncultured Planctomycetales bacterium | reverse complement strand
CGCAACATCACGGGACGAGTCTGATGCATTTTTTTTATCAGAAGGCGTTGGAAGACACAGATGACTCATCCAAGGTGGATGAGTCCAATTATCGTTATCCGGGTCCCAAGCCGCAAACCAAAGAGACAGCGATTGTGCTTTTAGCGGATTCCGTTGAGGCCGCTACGCGCTCGTTGGAAGAACCCAATCCCAAGAAGATTGAAGAAATGGTGCGCAAGATCATCAATAATAAATTTATTGATGGCCAGCTGGATGAATGTGATTTGACGCTTAAGGAAATTGATCAGATCGCTATGACATTCATCAAGGTGCTCAGCGCGATGTATCATACACGCATTAAATATCCTGAACAAAAATAGAACAGGCCGGATGTATTGTTGGGATTGATTGGATCATTGACGTGAGTTATTGATTGGCTAAGCATGCCGCATATTATCCACATTCATAATTGTCAGAAACGCATTGTTGTCCACGCCACCACGCTAAAGAAAGTTATTTCTGCTGTTTTCAATAAAGAAAAGATTGGCAACGCGCGGCTATCGATTGTCATTGTGACAGACCGCATGATTCATGCGTTGAACAAAAAGTTTCTGGCGCATGATTACCCAACAGATGTGATCACATTTGATCTGTCGGATGCGGATGCGTTGCAGAGATCCGCAACCGTGTTGGAGGCAGAGATCTATGTGTCGGCGGTGATGGCATGGAACCGGGCGAGGGAATTTGGGTGTCAACCGGCAGAGGAATTGATGCTGTATATTGTCCATGGCCTGCTCCATCTTCTCGGATACGATGACGGCACACCAGCGGCACAGCAGCGGATGAGGAAGAAAGAGAAAGAAATTATGCATTTTATCATGACCAATCAGAGGGCGTGATGGCTATTGTTCAGACGCCCGCCATTGTGCTTAAGACATACGATTTGCGAGAAACCAGCAAGATTGCGGTTTTTTTTACCAGGGACTATGGAAAGGTCAGCGGGGTGTTAAAAGGCATCCGCAAGGATCCGAAGAAATTTGGTTCTAGCGTGGAGCGGTTTTCATTAAATGATATTGTCTATTATCAGTACCGTAATGCCGATATTCATTTGGTCAGCCATTGTGATATGCGGTCATTTTTTTATCCGATTCATCAGGATCTTAAGAAATCCATGGCAGCCGCTTATATGCTGGATCTGGTCAATCTGATGATGCCCCTGGAGATGGAGAACCGTCGGATGTTTGAGCTGATGGTGGAATTTTTGGACGATCTGCAAGGCCATGTTGCTGTTGATTTATTGGTCAGGATTTTTCATAACAACGCATTACTCTTTTCCGGATTTCGTCCGCATTTGGACGCGTGTGTTTATTGCAAGAAAAAGGTGAGCGGCAAGGCCTTTTTCAGCATGAAAGAAGGTGGATTGGCGTGTGTGCACTGTTCGCATGGAGAGCGGACATTGCATTCGATCTCTCCGGGGACAGTGGCCACGATTCTTTATGCGGAAAAAAGTGTATGGCAGGATTGCCGGAAATTGCGGCTCACAGAATCCGGCCGCGGTGAGTTGAAGTATATATTGAATCATTTCCTGGTGTTTCATCTTGGGAAAAAAGTGAAATCAGCCCAGTATGTGTCTTAGCGCGAACGGGAGGGGTTATGAAACGCATTGTGGTCGTTGGGCCTGGAGCGATCGGTTGTCTGTTCGCAGGTTTATTGTCCCGTCAGGCTGAGGTCTGGTTGCTGGATCATGATCCTGCGCGTGCAGAACGTTTGATGGCGCAGGGAGGGATCTTTTGCACCGGAATAGACACATGGAATGCGCGGGTTCCGGTGACCACAGATACGCGTGATATCGGAATAGCGGATTTGGTCATTGTGTGCACCAAGGCGTTTCATACCAGTGAGGCATTGGCGAATGCCAAAGCGGTGATCGGCCGTGATACCGCAGTGTTGAGTGTACAGAATGGTATTGGAAATGTTGATCTGATTGCAAAAAGTGTCGGACCTGAGCGGACGTTCGCTGGGGCGACACATCAGGCAGCGATTTTAATCAGTGAAGGAAGAATTCATCATACTTTTGACGGTCCGACTGTAATCGGTTCTCTGCTCAAGGATCCACCGCATCATTTAAAAAAGATCAAAATGGTATTGGCGCAATCCGGGATCAGCGTTAAGGTTTCTCATAATATCAACGGGTTGTTATGGTCGAAGCTGATCATCAATGTCGGGATCAACGCGGTGAGTGCGTTAACCCGCCTTCAAAACGGGCATCTGTTGGAAGATGACGATGCCAAGGCGGTGATGCGCGCAGCTGTGGATGAGGCTGCGGCGGTTGCCAGACGCAAACGCATACGGTTGTTGTATCAGGATCCCATCAAACACGTGTTTCAGGCCTGTAAAAGATTTGAATTGAACCGGTCATCCATGTTGCAGGATGTTGTGAATAAAAAACGGACGGAGATCGATTTTATCAATGGGGTCATTGTGGATGAGGCGAAGAAATATAAGGTCGCTGTCCCGGTCAATAAAACATTGTGCCGATTGGTCAAGGTGATCGAACAATCGTATTCTCTGCAGGCAGGTGTGTTATGAAACTGGTGATTCAAAGAGTTCGATCAGCCAGCGTTTCCATCGACGGAAAAACAGTTGGCCAGATTGCACGGGGTGCTGTTATTTTTCTCGGTGTCGGCCAAGGGGACGACGGTCACGATGCGGAATATTTGGTTCATAAGGTTTCTGAACTGCGGATGTTTGCTGATGATCATGGGAAGATGAATGTCAGCGCGCGGGAGGCCAGCACAGAATTTCTGGTGATTTCTCAATTCACATTATATGGGGATTGTAAAAAAGGACGACGGCCGTCGTTTGATGCAGCCGCGCTGCCGGAACAGGGACAGACCTTTTATGACATGTTTATCACATTGTTGCGCGCGCATGGGTTTCGGGTTGCGACGGGTGTTTTTGGTGCGATGATGCAGGTTGAATTGGTCAATGATGGACCGGTGACATTTATTTTGGAGCATTGAGTCTAGCGATATGCCGGTAACGCGGGGGAGTTTGAGCTGATGCAATTGATTGATACGCACGCGCATTTAGACAGCATTGACGATATTGACGGGGCATTGCAGCGTGCGGTGGACGCTGGTGTATGTGCGGTTGTCGCCGTGGGAGAGAACCGTGAGGCAAATCGCAAGAATCTTGCGCTGCTGGAGCGGATTGAATATCCAAAAATTATACTCGCATTGGGCATTCATCCCGGCCGGATTGATGAAAACGCGCTGGAGGATGAGTTTCGGTTTATTGAGGAACATGTTGGGCAGGCCAGTGCGATCGGGGAAATCGGACTGGATCATTGGTATCAGTGGGTGCGCAACGATTCTCACAAGAAAGCGGTGCAGCGGGATGTCTACCGCCGATTATTGGCATTGGCTGAGCGTCATCAGCTTCCGGTGGTTATTCATACCCGCGGGGCATGGCGCGAGGCCTTTGAGATCGCCAAGGAGATGGCAATTCACAAGGCGGTTTTTCATTGGTATTCCGGTCCGGTGGATGTCTTAGAGGATATTTTATCGCAGGGCTATTTGATTTCTGCGTCTCCCAGTGCCGCCTATAGCCCGGAATCCCGGCGGGCACTTGAGATCGCGCCGGTCGAGCAGACGATGATTGAAACTGATTCACCGGTTTTTTACCGGCACTGTGACGGAGGGTTTCAGGCAGAGCCTAAAGATGTGTTCCGCACATTGCGCTATTATGCGGATATTAAACAGTGTGATCAGGAGCAGTTGGCCATTACCTTGAATAACAATGCACAGATATTTTTTAATATAAAAGAGTGATGCCGTGCGGAATCGATTAGCCGCAGGGATGCTGCATCATGCGTGTCTTAAGGAAAGGTTGTCTATGAAGTAAAAATTGATTATTCTCGTATTTGTCGCCGTAGTGGTTTTGCTGTTGATCGGGATCCGTTTTTATGTTCAGAAGGGAAAGATCGCACGTGAGATCGTGGACGTGATCCCGGCGGGTGCGATGTTTTATCTGCAGGTCAATGATCTGGAAATGAATATCCGGGATTTTCAAAAAACGGCGCTGGCGTCTGAACTTCAGGCGATTGATTTTCCGGGGGCGATGCAGGCCTTGGGGGCGGGCGATCGGGAGATGCTTTTTTATCAGGTCTTAAAAGAAGAGGTGCTGTCTGAAGAGCAGATGAATCTTTTTCTCAAGATCTTCGGACACCAAGCCGCAATCGCATATTATTGGCCGGAATCGACTGCAGAGTCTTTTGATTTTGCCAATATCATGAAATCATTATCTGGTCTTTGTATTATGACCCGGCTGGGTCCGGAGGCGCAGTTTATAGAGTTGTTGATGACGGCGTTATCCAAAGGCAGCGAGGACGTGACGCAGACGAGTGAAGAGTATCGCGGCGAAACGATTTACCGTGTTGATGTGCGGGGCATTCCGTTTCCGATCAGTTATGTGCGTTTTGATGATGTGTTGGTTGTGGGAATCGGGAGCACAGCCGCGCAACGCGCCATTGATGTCGTTTATCATGACGACCCGGCGTTGTCCGGGGATCCGGTCTTTCTCGCAATGAAACAAAGCGCTATTAATAACGCGCAGCAGATTGGATTTTTACGTTATGAGCAATTTGTGGAGAAAATGAATGATGTGGTGATGCAGCTGGCCGGCAGTCAGGAGGAATCAGCCCGTCAGGCCATGCAGCAGCAGATGGCCAAGGGTTTTGAAGGACTGCAGGGATTTCAAAGTATTGCCTTATCCAGCCGTTATGGCCAGCCGTGGCAGTCTCGGTTGGAGATGCTGTATGATCGCAGCCAATTATCTGCAGAGGTGGCAAAAATTTTTACGTTGCCTAAGGTGGAAAATCGCAGCCTCGCGTTTATTCCTAAAGAATCTGTACTATATTCCTGGAACTCTTTGTTTGGACTGAAACAGTATCTGGAGCATATCGCACAGCTTGTTGCTCAACATCAGGAAAAATCTGAGGGGGATTTTTTTAACGGTATGGTCTTTTCATTCGAGGATATGCAATCACTTGTATCGTTATTGACGTATGAGACTGGGTGGTATTTTTTAGGAATCGATTTGACGGATATGGCCCCGATTCCGCAGGCGGGTATTATTTTGGGTGTGAATGACACGGACAAGGCGCAGGCGTTGATCCGTCAGTGGGTTGAGCGGGTTGGGATCGTGAAGTTTGACAGTGAAAATTATCGGGGGCATTCTTTGGAGGTGGGAACAATTCCGCTGGTGGCCAAGCTGGAGCCAACTTATTGTGTATTGAATGGTTATCTGGTGTTGGCGACGAATCGTCAGGTGATCTATCGCGCCATTGATGCTTCGTTGGAGCCGAACAAGGCATTGAGTGATCATGATTTTTGGAGGGGTACACAGCCTGGAATGCCGGAGTTTGCGAATGCTGTTTTTTTTGCGGATTTTCGCGCGCTGTCACAGGCCTTATCCCGTCTTGTCGCTTGGGGAAACACGTGGGCTGACGTCCAGTATTCCCGTCAACAGGCGTTTCAAGCTGGGGCGGTCAAGCGGATGGAGGAGATTGATCACGAGCTGGCACAAACACAGCAGGAGATACAGGACGGTGAGCAGCGGTTGGCCACGAATCGAACAGAAATGGATCTCCTGGCGAATGCACGTGCGGACGCGGTGGAAACAAATAAGGAAATTGAACGGAAGACAAGACTTTTAGACAGTGCACGCAGGTCGGTGCTGGCGGCTGAACAAGAAGAACAGACATTGTTAGCAATCAAAAATGACCCGCTGCAGACGATGACTGAGCAGGGCGTCGCGCTTTTGGCAGAGGTCCAGGCAGATCTTCAAAAGAAGAAAGAACGTGAGGCCGTGATTCTTAACGATATTGCCGCGTTGGAAGAACGCAGTGCGCAGTTGCGTCTTCGTGTTCAAACGTACCTGGACTTGGTCGCCAAAATCGCGGAGGATGAGAAATTTTTAGAGGAGGCGCGGCCTCGTATCGTGGCATTGGAAGAATCCCGTGTCGAGGTCAAGGAAATGATTCAGGGTTATCAGAATGCAGATACTCCTACGGCGGCGCAGCGGGAGGCGCTTTTAAATGATATCGTGAATCCTTTGCTTACAGCGGTATCCAATATCGAATGGCTGGCAGTGAACAGCTGGCTGCGGGATGATCGGTTGCGTTCTGATGCGTTTATGCAGGTCAAATAGCCTATGGAATCTCAGGATTTTTTTCAAACGTTAACGTTCGCATACGGTGAGATGGAATATCGGCGGGGACGCCGTATCTATCATGGCCAGGTCATCCTGACCGGGCATAAATTATATGTCAAAGGTCATGAGGGAGAGATCGCAGAAACATTTATCCCTTTGGAAAAAATTTATAAAATAAAAATTTTCTGGAATGTCTTGCGGGTGTATGTGCGGCCGTCTTCTGTCATGGAATTTCACGTGAAGATCATAGGTCCGGCTCAATCGCTGCGTTCGCTTGTCTCCGATCTGGTTGATCATCGGCAGATGCAGAGACGGTTATTCGGATTAGAGTGGATTGACCCTGACGCGATTTAGACCGTTGCGCTATTTGGGACAAAAGCCGCCATTGTTTTTACGCAGGGCTTTTCTGGACAGAATAACGTTTTTTTCTTACAATGAATAAAAATATGGAAGGTCCGATGGCGACAATTATTAATAAGCAAATTCTCGGGAACAATATTAAGCGGCTGGACATTGATGCGCCGGATATCGCACGGTATTTTCATTTTGGGCAATTTGTGAT
>CAZBHY010000028.1:0-5915 GCA_964491705.1 uncultured Planctomycetales bacterium | reverse complement strand
ACAGAAGAGGGGGGCAAGTCGATTCCATTGACCATTGTTGAGGCGGATTCTCGCCGGGGAAGTATCAGCGTGATTTTTAAAGAACAGGGTCGAACAACACGCGCATTGGGAGCCATGGCGATCCGTGATCGGCTTTTTTCTGTCTCTGGCCCATTTGGTACGATCAGAGAACCCAAACAAGTGGGGGTTGTTGTTTGTGTCGCGACGGGTATTTCCGCAGCGCAGATTCTGCCGATCTGCCGGGCCTATAACCGAGCCGGCAACAAAGTGATTGGCGTCTTGGGTGCCCGGACGAAATCCGAGTTAATCCTTGAGCCTCAAATGCGGGTGGCGTGTCATTCGGTTCTTTTGACAACAGAGGATGGCTCTTATCAGCGTCGCGGCAAGGCCCATGATATGGTCAAAGAGGTGTTCGCAAAAGAAGCCGTGCGTCTTGTTTACAGCGCTGGGGATGTCGAAATGATGCGGGAGGTTACGCAGCTGGCCCGTTTGCATAAGGTGGACAGCCTGATTCAGGTGCATACGGTTATGTCGTGCGGCCGTGGGATGTGCGGTTCCTGTCGCGTCAAGGTGAGCAAAAAGATGGTGTTGGCATGCGAAGAGGGGCCGGAATTTGACGGGCATCAGGTCGACTTTGATTATTTGCAGAATCGGATCGAGCATGTGTGTGAAAAAGATCATGGTGATCAGGGTCCGGTTGAGAAAACAGCCGGGATGATCAAGCGGTTTTTTGAATAAAAGACTGCCCGTGTGTGTTTTAACAAGAAGAGGATGGAATGAAACCGACGTTGGTTCCAACATTGCCTGCCGCGAAAAGGGTCAATCATTTTTCTGAGGTTGAGCTTGGTTTTTCGAAACGGGTGGCGGTTGAAGAGGCCCGCAAATTTCCTCAGAGTCATGTCCCCAGCAGTCAGCCGAAATGTCCCTTGGGCATTAATATTCTTGAATTTGTACGTTTTCTCAGAGAAGGCAACGTTGCAGAGGCGTATCGAAGAATTCGGCAGCACAGTGCGCTGCCTGGCGTCTGCGGGCGGATCTGTTTGGCGCCGTGTGAAGAAGAATTTAGTGTTGGCAATAAAAAAATTCCCATCGATGTGCGTGCCTTGGAACGATTTGTCGCAGATCATGGCCGGCCGAAATTTTTAGGCAGAGACAAATTGACCTGCGCGAAACAGCGGGTTGCGGTCATCGGGTCAGGGCCTGCAGGGCTCAGTGCGGCAGCGGTTTTGGCGCGTGAGCTGTATTGTGTGACCGTTTATGAATCGTTGCCGTTGTTGGGTGGTGTGTTGCGCTATGGAATTCCGGAGTTCCGCTTGCCGAACAATGTTCTGGACGCGGAGATCAGCCAGATTCGGGATTTGGGCGTCGAATTTGTGACGAATACCGTGATCGGCAGAAATGTGATGATGGATGATTTATTTGAGCAAGGATTTTCCGCGGTTGTGTTGGCCGTCGGCAAGTCACATCCGAAATTTTTAGACATACCCGGAACGGATGCGCAGGGTGTTTTTTATGCGCAGGAAATTTTGATGGGATTGAATCTTTCGCCAGAGGCGTTTGGCCGGGAGTTCGGGGCCAGGTTGGGCAAAGAGGTGTTGGTGATCGGCAGTCAGAGTATCGCGGTGGATTGTGCGCGGGCATGCCGCCGTATCGGCAAACAGGTCAGCATTGTCTTCGCCGGGACCGAGAGTGAGGTTGACGCGCATCGGAATGAAATTTTTTATAGCCGAGAGGAAGGCGTTGGATTTCAAACATTGATAAAACCGCTGGCGATTCAAGTGGATCTCTCAGGGCACGTGGCTGGTCTGACGTGTATCCATATGGATTTTGCGGAAAAGAATGGGCAGTGGATTTTGATGCCGGTTCCGGGTTCTGACGAACATCTGCCTGCCGATTCTGTGGTCATTGCCCAGGGGCAGAATGTGAATCCATCGATCAGGGGAATGCTGCCGGGTTTGAAGTTTAATGCGGACGGAACGGTGTGGATCGATGAGCAGACAGGGCAGACGTCGGTATCGAAAGTTTTTGCCGCCGGGGATATGGTTGACGCCAAAGAACACATCTTAGACGCAATGGTTTGCGGCAAGTGGGCCGCAGAACAGGTCATCGCATCTTTTTCCAGGAGCAGTTAAAAATAAATAAGGGATCCGCATCATAGCGGTATTCTGTTTGGGTGAGCAGGTTATGGGGCACATTACTCTTTCTGATATTCAAGCATTGAAAACACGTCATGAGCCGATCAGCATGATGACGGCCTATGATTATCCCTTTGCAAAAATATTAGATGAAAGCGGGATTGATGTAATTTTGGTGGGCGATTCTTTGGCGAACGTCGTTTTGGGCTTGGAGTCGACCAGGAATGTCGGCATGGTTGAGATGGTGTATCATGCGCAAGCGGTTGGGCGTGCGGTTAAGCGTGCTTTGGTTGTTGGAGATATGCCGTTTTGTTCGTATCAGGAGATGGGGGCTGACACGGTTGCAGCGGCCCATGCGTTGATTGAAGCTGGTTGCGCCGCAGTGAAGGTCGAGTGGTTTGATCGTTGTTTGGATATTGTGGGAACATTGCGTCAGGAAGGAATTGCAGTGATGGGGCATATTGGATTGACGCCGCAAACGGCAGATCAGACCGGAGGATTTAAGGTCCGGGGAAAAACAGCGGATGCGGCCAGGAAGCTTTATGATCAGGCCAGGGCACTGGAGGCCGCGGGATGTTTTGCGCTTGTCTTGGAATGCGTTCCTGATCGTGTCGCGGATGTCATCACCAAAAGACTGCGCATTCCGACCATCGGGATCGGCGCTGGTCCGCATTGTGACGGCCAGGTTTTGGTTTTGCATGATGCGTTGGGGATGCTCAATACACAGCCGGCAAAATTCGTGAAGTCTTTTTGTGATATCTCGTTGACCGCGCGACAGGCAATCGATCGCTATATCCGCGAGGTCAAAGAGAAGACATTCCCTGATGCGAGTCGGAGTTATTCGGTTGCGGATGAGGAGTTTGCTACGCTGATGCGGGGATTGGATGGCGCTGGCAAATTGCCGAAAAAGGGAGGTCGGGATGGCAAGGGATAAGCAGGTGCGTTTAAAACGCAGTGAAGATTATTACATTAAAGTGCTTTTGCGCGAAATAAAAATTCATGAGGTGATGACAACTCCGGTTGTTTCGATTGACATCGAGGCGAATTTTAAAGATATCCCGCGCATGTTTGAGCAGTATCATATCCGTCACCTTCCGGTGGTCGGTGGGAATAACAAGCTGGTTGGTTTGATTTCGCAACGGGATCTGTTTCGTGTCTGCCCTCCAAACAAGACAGAAGATGGAAGTTTTGTTTATAACGATGCTGATCTTAGCGGAATTATTTTAAAGCATGTGATGGTGCGCGAGCCGTTTTTTATGAGACAGGATCAGAATATCGGTGATGCGGCGGTTCAATTTGTGGAAAAAAAATACGGCTGCATTCCCATTGTCAATCATGATATGCAGCTGACCGGCATTTTGACACAAGAAGATATCTTACGTATTGCCGTTCAGATTTATCTGGAATAATCCACAATCGAGGGATGAGATGATGCGGAAAAAAATGATGCCCTTTGGGTGGGTCAAGGCCGTGCTGATTCTGTTGATACTCAGCGCGGTGGGTTATTATGGATATCAATTTTATCACACCTATGTTTTTGAGAAAGAGGTGCTGCGGCAGATGCTCGTCCGCCTACAGGCAGATTCGCGCATGGCTGAGGTCGTGGTGACCAAGGTGGAATTTAATCCGGCGCTCAACCGGAATATGACGACGATCAAGTTTTTGGAATACAGCACCGCGGGGGAACCGCTTCAACCGAAATATTTCACATTTTCCAGCAACATTATTCAGTTCCAGTCGCTGGTGGTGCGTTTTCAGGATCAATTTATTTTATCGGGCGATGCCTTGCGAGGAAAAAGTGTGTATTTGTTTTGGAAGGCCTTTGTTTTAGACGGCGCCAGAACTGAAGAGTTTGTGATTACGCCATTGGATGAGGTTCCGCAAGGATATAAGATTGATGGCCCGCGGAATTCCTTTGAGGAAAAAATTTGGAACGGATTTTGGGACTATGCCCTGGACCCTGATAAGGCGGTAACCAAGGGCATTAAAAATGCACAGATCGAAGCCCCGGGGACAAAATTTGTGACCGGCATTCTTTATACGCTGAATATCGAACATGACGGTGGTATCCGTATTGATGCACAGCGTATTCCTGAGGTTTTGAAAGGCGAGAGGATTTTATGATCGTCCTATCAGAGGAGGGGCAATGGGTTTTTTTATTGTGGTGATATGGTTATTGGTAGCGGGATGGGCGGCGTATGCATTGGTTGACCGGCTGCCTTCATTCCGACAGATAGATTTGGGGGACCGAACGCCCGGATGTTTTTTGTCTCGAAAGTTTTGGCGGCAGGTCTGGGCCAATCCGATTATGCGCAGGCGTGTGATCTTAACCATCGTCGTGATCGGGATCTATAAATTGATCGGAGTGATTCCGCTGCCGGGGGTCGATATGGTCGCATTGCGAGAGGTTTTTGATCATATTAATCAAACGGCCATGGCGGGCGTCCCAGGCATTCATTCTGTGGACATGTCCGTGTTTGGCGCTGCGTACCGGAGGTTCAGCCTGTTGACCTTGGGATTGATTCCATATGTATCAGCATGCCTTTTGGTGCAGGCCTTTGCGATATTTTTTCTGCCGGTTAAGGCGAAAATGTTCAGCGCTACGGGGCGTTCTGGGCTGATCAAATTATCCGTCTTTGTCTCTGTGGTCGTATGTGCGGTCCAGGGTTGGTTTTATGTGGTGACTCTGGAAAAAACTATGTGGGGCGATATTCTGGTGGTGGCACAGCCCGGGGTGATGTTTCGTCTGGTTGCTGTGGTGTCGATTGTGTCGGCGTTGTGCCTGGTTTTATGGTTGGCGAATATGATCACTGAGCATGGCGTCGGTCAGGGTGTCGCTATATTGATCGGTGTGGATATTTTGACCAATGTCGCATTTTCATTAAGTCGCGTATTTCAGGATATTGCAGCGGCAGGAGTTGCTTGGGGTTTTTATGTCGTGGTGTGCATGATGACCCTTGTGATGATGGCGGTTGTTTGCGGCCTCACGCAATGGCGTAAAGAGATGACTCTTAAAATCGGACCGTGCAGCGTGGGCATTCCATTGCGTCTGTCACGGTTGGCCAGAGTTCCTGTGACGCTTGTGGTATCGTTGATTTCTGCAGGGGCAATATGGATTTCATTTTTTCCGGGGAGCAGTATTCAAGGCCTGGTCGAATTTTTGATGCGTGGATCAATCGGATATTATATCGTTTCTGTTTTTTTGATCAGCGGGATTGTGTATGTTTACACCGCAGTATTAATTAGTCCGGAAAAATCTGCTGCATTGATTCATCAGTATGGCGGCACAGTGGATGAGGTCAATGATCGTAACACGATCGAGGATGTGCTTTATGCGCGATTCGAACGACTGACATTATGGATTGCTGGTTTGCTGGTCGTGTTTTTTTTGCTTCCGGATATGTTGATGGGTCTTTTCGGTGCTGATGAGACCATGGCCGGATTATTCGGGCTGGGAGGATTTTTTATTCTCTTTGGTGTGTTGGGAGACACGGTGGAAAATATCCGGGCGAAAATGCAGTGCCTTGAACACGGTCGCGATGGCGTGTGTCTGGTTACGACAGATGAAATCGAGGCCTGTATTCAGCAGTGTTATTTGGAGTCGCAAGGGATTGGGTGTGTGTTAGAGCCGCAGCGTTTTACGTGGGGCCTGCCAGTGAAAACCGCAGTGGACGCATATAAAATTCATGTGAGCAGGGCATGCTTTAAGACAGCGGTTGATCTGGTGAATGGGTGATTCTATTCGAGCATCGTGATGAATCATAACGAAGGAGTGGTGTG
>CAZBHY010000027.1:0-13214 GCA_964491705.1 uncultured Planctomycetales bacterium | reverse complement strand
GCTGGTTTTCCAGTAATAGGAGAAGAGGAATAATCTTTTTGATGCGAACCCAATCGACGATACCCTGACAATTCTTGAAAATAATCCATTAAAATTGTCGGGTCAACCAAACCGAAGACTTTGATGCGAGCGGGATCCTTTTCAAAGATCTCCGATAATACCTGCAACGTTCTACCGATCAGTTGCAGCGTTCGGTCGATATCGCTAAATCTGATGTCGTGATTGCCTTGCGCAATAGATGCCCTATAAAAATCAATTATTTTCCGAGTATAGGCTTTTGTAAAAAGGGCTAACATATACAGCGCATGGTTCGTATACAAACCGCCTTCGACCTTACTCAAAATGATGCTCATGTTTTCAATAAAATCAGATGAGGAAAACGGCCCGTACGCCTTATGAAAATACGCCATCGCCCCGTCAAGCTCATCATCATACACAGACGCCTCGTGTTCGATGAGCTCGTACCCGATCACGCTCACATGCACTGACTCCATCAAATTTTCGAACCGTTGATCAAAATTCTCGCTGTCCCCAATATTTTCCTTCATCGCCAGCGTCAAAACAAGATAATGCCTCAAAACCTCAAAAGACTCCCGCCACCGCTCATGATCATCAATGCCCATAACAATAACATCCCGTCCGCTGATCGATAGACAGGCGACGGTATTCCCGCTGAATGTATGTCCAGCCTTCACCAAAAGGACTTCAAACAGTTGAGGAGAATAATTCTTAGAAAGATCAAAGGCCGCCCATGTCATGCGGACTTTCGGAGAATAAAAAACGTTGATCTCTTCGTTGTGCCCTGCGCTTCTGCGCTCAAACGATACAGCAGCCGTATCGGTTTCGACTTCATCCGATACAGGCATGTCCTCTTCCACCGGCGAAGATGCTGACCGCTGTTCATGAGAATTCGTCTCAATATTCTCATAAAGCTTCACAAAAAAATCGCCATGCCCTGATAAGTCTGAATCAGTCAATTCAATTAACTTGCATGTGCCAATCGGATTGTTGCGCACAATATCGGGCTCATAGACTTCGCGTGTTTCCGTAATCGCGCCATCCGGACCAATTTTCAAAACATGACCAAACGGCAAAAAGTTGATATGAAAATTAACTCCTGCCTGCCGGCTGATCTCTGCTGCCTTGGCGCTTATGACAGCGCTCGCATCCACACCCGCTATCCGGAAATACTGCATACTGAAACTCACAACAAAATCAATATCATGCGGCGGATTACTTAATCTCCCTCGGGCAAAACTTCCGGTGACAAAATAACGGGTAATAACGCGATTCATCCTGAAATCTTGCAAAAGAGAAACGATCTGCCGCAAATAAGGCTCCTGCACTCGTAAAAATTGAAATATATCATCTGTGTCATTCATCTGCTCCCCAAACAATGCGGGTGACGACATCCGCGAGTCCGGAACCGCTATATTCTTCACTGGTGAGCTTGAGCCTGCAGGCTCTTCATAGGTTATAAAATAAGATTTAACAGGCGCACGATGCGAACTCAAACAATGTACAGTCTCAACGCATGTTAACGGAGGAACCACAAACTCCGCCTTGAATTTTAGATATCCACCAATACATTTCGCTTGATCAGGATACCTCGTAGAAAAATATTCCCGTCCACTTAAACGGCTGTTCCTGGAAGTCCAAACATCTGTTTGAGCCATATCGGTATAGATAACACCACTGTCTGCGCAAATCTTTAATGCGTCCTCCAGCACCGACAGTTTTTTCGAAAAATACATAGAGACATACGCACAAAAAATCACGACATCATACGGCCCATTAACCGGAAGCCCTTGGTCAACATCACAAACATAATAATCGCTGCGCATGCGTGCCATGTATTCTGAAGCCTCATCTAAGGAAATAAGAATTCCATCATACTCAAAACGCTCTTTCAAATCCTTGGCATTCTTATACAGCAGATCCTCTTTGGTGATAGCAGTCACCTCAAACACTTTGCCGATCTGATGCAATAATCCAGCTACTTCATACCCCCGACCCACACCGATGAACAAGACGCGTATGGGTTGACCTGAACGGTGTGTTATCAAATGCGTAATATGCTCCACCACATCTTTTCGAACCGCCGGGTTCCACTGTGCTAAACCGCGGGCAACCGCAAATTCTGTCCCGTATGGGTGATATCCCGGCGTTGATGAAACAGCAGCACCATCAGACTCCACAGGACTCGAACTGTGTCGGGCTCCATTAAAAATTCCCAACCCTCTCCTTACGCCATCGTGTGCATGTCGTCCTAAAATTTCCGTGGCAATGCGATTCGGATCCACCGCAGGGGGATAAAAGACAAAGTCTGCTTCATCCCGAACAATTTGAGTCGCATAAGGCGCGACCCTGATCGATGTAACACCAACATTTTTTGCAGTATGAATGTCTGTCTGACTGTGAGAGACCATCACCACGTGTCTAGGATCGTTGATCGTATGTGCAACCATCATCTCGCTCAGGCGTGCAGCCTTAGTATCCAACGCCTGATTTAACCCTACGGCCTTAATAAGCCTTTCATCCAATCTCATCCTGGCAGCCTCATTGCGAACACGATCATCAGAACATCCACTTAACGCATAAAGAGCAACCGTGTCATCGATCTCCCTTATACGACGGACTACGTCCATCATCTGTGGAACAACATATGACCCATCATGACCGTTGGCTAGCCTCTTTTTAACGAGTGAATTGATCGCGGCTGAATATTCCTGGGTCATCTCCTCCACTGTCACAGGATGATCTGTCATTCCAAATTGTTCTGCTTGGTCCCACGCGTAGCGCATATGCGCTTCGTCACTCTGCCCCTCCGCCCGAAAATAAGCATAAGACCGTGCAATCCAAAGCATCGCATTGCTCACCTCTGGATTAACATCTTTCCCCCCGGTCATTCCATGGAACATATGATCAACCAAAATATCCTGCCAGCCCTGGCGTAATGTCGTGAGCGTTGTATCCCAATCCACAACCACCACGCGCCCCGTCATCCGAACGGCAGGGGTCGTCTTCCAAAGCCAAACAGAATTCGATCCTCGCGAAAAGATCGGTGATGATGCCGATTCCTCATTTTCTCCAAAGAGCATCTGCTGCTGTTTAAGCTGTTGCTCAAATTCTGCAATAGCCTCAGCTGCCCGCATAGAATCCATGCGTCCTAAACGACCGAGCAGTCGTTCTGCAGTCGTACGCAGTGTCTTTACATTTGAAAATGCCTGCGGATACCTTTTCTCCCACTCTTTGAGTTTTGGATCCCCGATCGTTGAATGCATCGGCTGCGCATCATAATCATCAGAAAAACGTTCACTAGTCTTCATTTGTTTCTTTTTACCAACAGCAGGCAAAACCAAAACAGACATGCCCTTTTTATTCTTTTGCCCCTGCACAGAAAATCTCACATTCTTTTCTCTGACGGCTGACTGCTGACTCAAGTACGCCATCACAAAACTCTTCTCATCTTCCGAATGAATCTGTATTTCATAATCATTACCCTGCCGCGCCTCTTCAATCGCAACGTCCATCGCCATAACCAAAAGACTTTTTCTTTCGTCATCGATACTGGCGTATTTTTCTGCTCTTTCAGTAACCACCGCGGCCTGCGCAGATTGAACATCAGTGCTGTTTTCTCTCGATCCAATAAAATCAAAATGAAACCGTACTGGACCCACGGGGTATCGCACATATTGAAGGGCCCCGGCGACTTTTTTCCTCAACGCCACCACCGGCAGGTCACGTTGACCATGTCGCGATTGTTGCATCTGTCCAAATTCATCAACGAGTTGAGGATTGGAAAACCTGATTCTCACCTCTACACGAACTTTTCCCACTTCATGAACAGCTTTCACATTTAAAACAACTTCCCGTTGATCAGGAGAAGGCTTTTGCTGATTGTCAGCGACCACTGTGATCGACTTTCCGCCGACATGTCCATCAGTAAGAAAACGCGTAAGGTAGTTCGCAACAATGTCTTCGGGTGATAAACGCTGCCTGCGCTCAACAGACACCGGCGTCGGATCCGGCATGGCATCCGTTGCCCTTTCCTTAAATTCTACCGACGGCTCACGATCAATTACCGCTAATGCTGTTATTCTCTGTGGTCGCACAGCTAACCTTTTTTCCAATGCAGTAAACACAACAAGGGCCGTTTCTGTTTTGGAAACACGCACCAATGCCATATTCCGTTGTGCTTCCTGGCGTGACAGCACCAATGGACGCGACTGCGATAACTGCTGAAGACGCTCCATGTGCGTTGGTTCACGTATGGCCAAAGAGAATATCTGAGGAATCTCTTTTCTATCGAGCGCTGCCGGCTCAGACATGGGCTGTTCGGAAATTATATTATTCAATCGGTCATCCTCTGAGGGAAGAACAACCGTTTCAGAATCCCTCACCCGATCTTCTAATTCCACTGCCAATGCCTTATCTATTTCAGATAAAAATCTCTGAACAAACGCACGCGCCTGCGGAATGTGCTTATATTGAGATGCGGCGCGATTGGCGCGTCTTTTTCGTTCTTGAGGATCGGAATATTTCTCCAAACACATTTGCCGTAACTGTTCGCGCAGTCGATGCAGCGCCGCTAAATTCTTTCCCACCTCAACAAACATCATCTCAACAGGACGAATCAAATCCCGGCCTAAACTTGACTGATACTGGTCATAATTTAACCGTGCCAATGATTCTTCCCGTCGGCGTTGAAATTCCTCTGAAGATATCACAAAAAGAGCCATCGCCTCCAATCCCCTAATCTCTGCCAACACCGCTTTTGCATAATCAAGGAACTCAGCCGCCTGCTTACGCGCCTCTTTTACGCCGCGAACAGGGAACAATAAATCATTCACCTTTTGCTCAAGCCTTGCCGGCTCTGACTTGTATTTGGTGACATTCAGCGCGCTCAATGCCTTCCCAAATTTATCCAACGCCTCTGCGCGCTGCCGGGCCTTCACGCTCCGATTCTTGCCGAAATTGATGATCCATTCTGCTAAAGTCGGCGTGTTTTCCGTCAGACGTAAAAATGCGATCAACCCTAAAAGAAACGGGACGCCCACAGCGATTGCTGAGAACCTCAGGGCAGCGGACAAATCACGCGTCACCAGATACCCTGTCACAAAAGTCAGAATGCCTATCCCGGTGATCCATGCCATAAATATCATAGCGAAATTGATTGAGCCTCGCTGATTCTTCACCGTACCCAAAAGGCTGCGTCGGGTTGAAAAAGTTTCCCCACTGATCGGACTGCTGCTATGCCCTTGGCCTTGCGTATCTTTTTGATTCCATACTCCAACCCAAGAGCGTGAGTCTTTCAAATCCCAGAGCGACAGATATCCATCACAAAACTCATTGGCACTCCTCACCCATTCCTCATGAGAAATATCAAGGATATGGTAAACATCATCTCCCCGAATATCGGTCCATGCCAAAACAACATACATGCGCTCTGTGATTTCTTGTCCTAAGATCTCACAAATCGCATTAATACCAATCACCAAAACGACATTCCCATTTTTCGGATACTGCATGCATTGAATATCTTCAGGTGTGAGTTGTTTTTTCAATTCCGCCGCTAGAGGCAAATGATCGTTCTCGATTAAATACCGGATCACCCCACTGTTCAAAAGGCCTTGTTCATAAAAATAAACCGGCAATTCTTTTCTTGCGCTTGGGAAAATAATCACCGGTTTCCCGCTGCTCACGCGATACATGCGCCCCACTTCAATCGAAGCCTCAGACGCCTCGTCAGCGACTCCGGGCCCTGCGATGTTAATGCGTTTCGGCAATTGCGTATAACGCGAGTGATTTCCGACCGGCAATAATGCACATTCCATGCGATACAAAATGGAGTCAATCCATGCTGCCATTGAAGAGACCCGTTCCTCAATTCGACGCAACGGCAGCGACAATGCAGATTGAACGCAGAACCTGATCTGCAACAGTAACTGACGCAAATGGTCCCCAGTATCATGTCGTTGTTTTTTTCCATGAGCACCTGAAGAATATATCGGTGACGATGCATTCGGCGTATCCATCACGCTCTCTGAATCGGCAATGCCGCGCAGCACGTTCGAATTCTCAAAAAATGGATTCTCTCTAACGGCCTGATACATCAATGGCAATGCCATTGTGGCCGCGTTGCCCAAAGGGTCAGCATCAGGATAATCACGCCTGCTGATCAGAGCGTGACAAAGAAGAATGTTGCGTAAGATATGATAAAAATTCTCGACATCCGCCTGATGCAGCTTGCTGCCAGGATGGTTGACCAGATAAGGAATGAGCGCATCAAAAATTTTGGCAAATGTCTTAAAAGGAAATTTCTGTAGTTTTTTCGAGAATCTATTGCGACCTGAGTGCTGTGCAACCGCTTGAAGGAAATATGAAAAATCACCGGCGTTTTCCAAACCGTCAGCGAGACGGACAATCTGAACCAATCGGACGAAGCGTTCGTCTGCCCCCAACGCATTATGCGAAGGGTTTCTTAAAAAATCAAAATAGTCTGCATCACTCATCTGTTTCAACTGATGCCCGATCTCTGTTTTTCCTTCGCGGAATTTTGGTTTGGTCAGCATATCAACGCCCAGCATCACCTGGATGCTGAATCGTCTTCGATCCTCACGGATAAGATTCCCCTGAGGATCAAAATGAAGCAACCGTGACATCGCAGCATATTTTTCCCACTGATCTTCCTGCATGTCATGCAACAAGGCGATCTTAATGGCTGTCGGATCAACGATATGGAAAATCCGTACCAAAATCCAGACAACTTTTAAAATATGAACAAAGTATGGCCGGCCATCAAACCGCGTCTGCCCCGCATGCGCCGCCTGAACATCAATGGCCAGCGCTTCAATGTCCATCTGATCATGTGCGCTGACTGGACAACCCAAATGTTCGGCCTGCAGGGTGATCACCTGTAATAAATTGGCAATGCCTTCTTCTTCCGACCAAAGGTGGGCGTAAAGCTCCGCCAGCCATGCGAAATCAGGATGAATATTCAAATGGTTGCTGTACAAAAATAATACGTGTTGTTCCAGGAGAGCATTTTCTCTGAGGAAGGAAAGCATGGTCGACCGTGCGGCACGATCATTGTTGTGCTGTAAACAAAAAAGGCCATAGGTGATCACATTTTGCAACTCTTGTGGCGGAGCGCGAGCCGCGAATAGAGTGTTAACAAGAATTTTCTTTTGCGGCATATCCACCCAAACAATTGCACCTGAAAGATCTGCATCTACAATCTCCCACGGCCATTGTATCGGCTCCCCGGATTCACGGACAACCGTAATACTGCCAGCCAACGCCGCTTGCACATTCCTTCGGGCACGATGCTCGTCATCTCGCCTCAGCGGCGCTGGCCGGCCAATCATCGCCGCGGGATAAGAATAACCATGAGATGCTGATGGCATCGGTCGCGCCATAGGAGATGAGGCCAGACGATTATATGCATAGGTAACCGCTGCGTTATAAAGCTGCATCGACCGGTTAACCAATGTGTAAACACCGGCTGTATTTCTTTTAACCTTAAAAATCGGCGCGCCTGTCTGAGATTCAAGCTCATGAAATTCAAACGGCCAAAAAACATCCTCAAATGATTCTCCCTCAACCCCATCAACAAAATTTTTAAGCTCAGGGATGCCCAAGTCCTGATCTCTGGCCCATCCTAATAATACATTCACCGCTGGATCATGATGGCCCGAAGAAAAATATTGAATCACGGCCTGGACGAACAATGCCGTCTTGCCGGTTGCATCCAAATCCACAACCATCAGCGGCCGATCAAAAGAAATATGCTGCTGCGCAAGCTGTTCAAAAACCGATCGGGCCACAAAAGAAAACTGCTCATCACCCATCTTGCTACGGAAGGCATCTCTAAATCGAGACTGCAGTGCCACATACCTATCAGCAAGCTCCACCCTCTCCTGTTTCAACTGATCGATAATTTCGATAAAAATTTCTGCAATCAACCAAACACTGTGATCCAAAATAGCATCCCTACTTCGGTGGCTGATGCAATATGGCGTTGGGCTGCCAGGCTGATAAACAAGATATTGCGGCATGTCACGTCCGCTGATCTGGGCCACATATCGGCCGAATTCATATGCCGTCATGGCGTCGCGTGCCAAATACACTGGAATCACACCTTGTGATTGCAACACATCAAGAAGATCTGGTAACAACCGAAGATGATTCTCAAACTTCTCCTCATCATGGCCCCAATGTTCAGTCCAATCCGCTAAATTAACCGCCTCCCCGCAGCACCCTTTGGGAAGATACGTCCGATCTGTGCAAATCTGACAGAGTCGGTCCAAAATCGCTGCTCGTTCTTCATCAGAAAACAGGCGTGGACGACCAAGTTCATCCAACGGCATTTCCTGCGGTTGAAGCGCCCAGCCCAGCCGGCTCAAATCTTCCTGGGTAATGATTCCCCGTTCAAACAAAGGAAAGAATTTCTCCATAAATGCACCAGCCATCTCGCGCACATTAATCGCCCCATCTTCTCCTCTCAAAGCCTGATTAACCCCAAGATTCATTGGATCTTTTAATTTAATGACTTTCGTACTCTGCAAAAACTCTTCAATGCTCCCGTGTTCCCACCACCCTTTGATAGCCGGCCGCAATACCAATTCCGATTTATGAAAATGAACCACGCCAGGATTCAACCGCCACCCAGGGGTCCTCTTGCCGCGAATCTGAAAATATTCCTGACCATCAAATGTCCTGCCCAAACGGGCCACCGCACGCCGAATCGCGATATCTTGCAAATGACGAGAGGCACTGGTCTGAATTTTATAATCCGTGCCGCTGTCGATATCAGATAACTCCGAATCATAAACATCTTTGGCCTTATTCAATAAATCATCCAGAATCTCCGGATTATTTTGAAAAAATTCATAATAGGCATCTTCATACAACGCAATCGCATCTTCCTCCAAAATCTCCTGCCCATCTTCCAAACGATGAACAATGCGCCATCCGCTGGGACCAAACCATTGATTCAGCCGAGCTTCAATCTGCACTCGTGAAGAACCAAAAAATCCAGGACGAAAATACCCCAGATGCCAATACTCACATAAAAATTCTCCGCGGCTGATTTCCAAAATATGGATTCTTTTTACTGCCTCCCCATGATTCATTGATCCTACTGGTGAAGATGACGGGCGATCGCTGCTATCCGCAATCAGCAGGCGTAGATCAACTTTAAACCGTTCGCCTGAACGATCCGGAATGTTTAATGATCGCAATACTGGCGGTTCAACTACAATATCGCCACGCCTATCGACACGCAAATAGCCGCTATGCGCAAAAATATGTCGCTCCAATATGCGCAATTCAGATGGGATCTGAGATAAAACAAGCAGCTGATACAATAAAGAATATCCGCGCGTCACCCGGTCAAAAACATCCCTGCCATGATAAATCCATAATGTCTTCACACCATTGCGCTCATAGCCAAACAGAGCCAAATCATCGGGTTCGATTCCTAAATCCTCGATCTCGCCTAACAATTTCAAATCGCGCGGATAAAGTTTTCCCTTGAGAATTCTGGCAGGATGATGATCAGGCACTTCACCAAAATATTTCTTCGAGATATGTTCAAAATATTCTTCCATATCCCCAACAGGGCTGGAGGCATCAGCCAAAACATCCAGGCCTCCTTCTGATTCCGAGCGCGCAGTCTCCCCGTGAGAAGTCCTGTGAGCAGCGTCCACAGGGCTGGAGGCAGCACCCTCCGAGATCTCCTCCGCCGCCAGCGGCCTTTGGAATTCATCGTATTGCGGCGTCTGCGTGCTATCGGCATTCCCATCTGATTCCGGTACGACCGTATAAATGATTCCGCCGATGGCCGATACAACTGCGACTATTAAAACCAAGCCAACAGCGCCAAGAAACATCACGCCCGCTTCCGGCGTAAACTGCTGTTGTCCCATCTGCCATGCCGCGTGTGCCGTATTGGTGTCAAAAAATAAATTGATATAATCAAGAAAACCTCTCACACCGTGATAATGGAATTTCACCGCTGCCGCTACAAATGCCGCGATATAAACACTGATGCCGATCAATCCATGACTTCGCAAATCATTGGTATTTTGGAAATCACGGGTTTTCTCTCCCAACCTCCATAACACCAGACTTGCTGCTCCTAAAATAATAAATGGACCAAAGAAAAGCTGGCACACCTCACCAAACAAAAACTCTGTCGAATTAAGTTTCAGCATAAATGCTGTCATCGCTACCCCGGGAAGGGCGACTTCTCCCATCACCCATAGAAAACGGGTCAAATGCGTCCGTATGATTTCCTTGCTGGTCTTATAACATGTTTTTAAAAAGACCATGGCCGAAAACCACATCGCAAATAAGGACATTAATTTTATATAAAGATACCCAGACGTATTGGGATCATATGCCGTCTGTGCAGCAAGGCTCGGCATGCCTTTCTCCATATAATATCTTTGCTGCTGCTGAAAAGCCTGCGTTTCTTCTTGATCTGACACAAAATAATATAAAAGATTATGCGCCAACTTTGACAACTCCCCTTGGGCAGCTCCTTGCATGCTGGCGGCATGCGTAGTTTCATGGACCAATGTTGACTTTGCATCTATTAAGGCCTCCTCCATCCTGTTCCGTCGTTGATACTTCTTTGTGTCCATAACAGCAGAATAGACACGTTTTAAAGAAATGGCGCCGCCATCAAGCATCTGATAAGACCCCTCAGCCCCGATAGCCGAATCTGCATAAATCGGCATCTCCGTTGCTGTCAACAAGGACAAGGCTTCATTGGCAGACGGGACATTATCATTGCGCAGATCATTTAAAAGTGCGTGTAACCCCGGGGACGATCGGAATCCCGCGATATACGCATCAAACGCGCGGTTTCTCTCGCCTTCGGATAATGCATAACAAATCCGATGCGCTTGATCCAAAGCACCCGCTTGCGCGTGCTTGGCATTAACAAAAAATACACCCAATAACGCAAGGCCCAAAATGCTGCCATAAAGAATACGCCGCCAAAAATTCAACACGCCACGACGCTGACTGGATTGCATTGCCTGTAATGTTTTGACAACCATAACAGCACCTGCCAATGTGGCGATCATCGCAGAAATATTCGACACGTACACCGCCGGAATGGTCTTCCCTAAAATATGCGGATCAAAGGTACCGAAGACCCTCACATCCCAGGTCCCGTTGAAATCCAGTCCTGTTAAGATCGCAAGGGCTGTCGAAAAAACACCCACAGCAACCAATGTTGCCCCGATACTCCGCGACTGACCGCTCAATGCAGCGCTGAATAATTTTGGCGATTGCGAAAAAGAGCCGTGTACATTTTGAAAAGGTTTTCTCGCCACAGGCGAAGAAGACTTGTCGTTCAGCTGCCCGCTGATGTCATCCGTGGACCCCCAGGATATGGTAATTTTTCTCATCCCTGCTGAAAATAGTCGGCCTTCTTCAATGGCCATACCGCTACGGGAATCCACAATTTTATGACAAATCTTCCGAAGATATTCACTTGAGGTGTATAAATGCAACGATGGATACATCGGCAATCCAATGACTTGCCGCATCAATGCCTCACCAATCCCACGATGCTGATAAATCTGGTGAACAGCCATGCGCGCAACGTATAATTTTTTCTCATTCACAGCCCATTCTGCCAAAGCATATCCTGCTAAAAGCGTCTCTTCACTGAGACTATCCGTATCATTGATCAATGCCCGCCAAAGATAATAATGCCCATCATCCAAGATATCCCGGACGCCATCTGTCACAGCCCTGGGCCAGCCAACGGACTGATGAATTTCCGCTGCCCCACTTAAAAAGACATTCTTATCCCTCAACGATAAAAATTCCAAACACGGAATCTCATATGGCAGCGGATTATCCCGCTTATCTGTTAACTGCCCTTCTTGTGAGATGGGGGATGAAGAAGACGGTACCCAAGGTATATTTTTTCGGCAGATGATGCGTGTTCCATGAGGGACAATGGCATCTCCATCATAAGGCGTATCACGGCTGTCCCCTTTCTGCCATATTCGTCCCGATGTGACATTCGTCATCCCATCATATTTCTGAGAGAACGTTAAAATTGACGCGACATCCGCGTGCTTGATTTGAACCGTAAGTCCTCTGCCGTGCACGCCACCATCCCCGAATGTCCGGCCGTCTTGAACAGCTGCATCTATGTCCACTGCATTCCCATTCGAATCAACAAAGCCCGGGCCATCGTCAAGAAGAACATATTCCACAAACATTGGGAGTGTTTTATCCATCGCGTCATGATAAACAACAGCGCCGCTCGCACCGGCATGCTGTTTGATATTTTCTGTGCCATAAAAAGATGCGTGAAGAAATCGCCTGACTGGATCAAATCGTGCCTTACGTGGAAATGCATCCGCCTTTGCGTGCAGCAAATCCAATAATGTGCTATGCGGGCCATAAACCACTTCAACATGATGCCGCTCCAACTCCATCTTTGCCAATTGCCGTGAGGACATTTGGCTCGGTAAATATCTTGTATCTGATAGACTGCGCCACAAATCATTCAAGATATATCCGTGAGATTCCATCAGCGATAAAACTTCCCCATGAGGGGCTTGTGTTTGATCAGACGCTGGGGAAGAAGCCGCTTCCCCCGTCTTCTGCTCGTCAACCGGCAAAATGATGTAAACCGTTACCCCATGATTAGCACGCTTGGTCCGTCTCATCTTTCGTCCCTCTGGACCTATCGATAACAAATATGCGGGTTCATCTCCGTGTCGACTGGCAATGGTAACGTATCCGCCGGCATTGACCACTTCTTCAACGTTATACATCTTCGAAAGCCCCATGCCGCCGCCACCGATCTTCATTCGAGCAGCGCCAAACAAAGACGCATATTGATCCTGAATTCCCTGCAATGCATTATTAAGGATCTCCGCGACCCATATATCCCCCCTATTCCCGCGAATTGATAAATACCCAAACTTTGGAATAGCGATATGTTGCTCAATAAACTCCGACCAGCTGGTATCATTGAGACGCACCTGTGAAATAAAATCAGACATGTGCTTAAACGCTTTAACCATGACCAACTGCAATAAAGTTTTCACCAATGCATGATCCGGGTCCTGAACATCAACAACCGGCGTGTCTGATTTAGCCAAATCGGGTATGCTCTCAAGCAACGCATCGATATCCAATGCCTCGTCCTCTTTCCCGCTGTCTTGCCCACC
>CAZBHY010000026.1:11945-13473 GCA_964491705.1 uncultured Planctomycetales bacterium | reverse complement strand
TTAAGGTGCTAATAATCGTATTGGCTAAAGATTCTGCCTCCTCGTCGCTCTTTCCCTTGCCCTTAAAATATGTTAACAGTTCTTGTTTTTTTACGGCTGCTCGACGGTTTAACTCTTGTTGTTCCTCCGACTCTACGAGGAATGTAAACAGTTTAGACTTTTCTTCTTTTTCCGGGTGGCTTTCGCTCAACCAATTATAATTTTCTCCAAAAACTTCTTTCACGGCGTCTTGCATAAGATTAACCGTGTTAAGAAGATCGTTGGCCTTATCTATAGTGCCGGATGCAACACCATCAAAGAAAACAACTGCCCTTTGATTGTTATCTATGACAATTGACGTATCAGAATAATCTTCCAAAACTTCTGTTTCTTTTCCATCTTTAATCCCGTCAATCTTCTGACGGCCGATGGCAGAATACGCGTTGCCCTGATCATTTATTAACCCGCTCGACCAGCCGAATCTATTCAAACGGGCATTTGCCGGGTCTGCCGAACCATCAGCTAAATTGCCCTTTTGAGATTTGTCTTGCGTCTGTTTTGGCTGCTCCTGCGGACCAAGCTCAGCCTGTGTGTCTCCTGCTTCCAAGGAGACTCGCACTGGCGCGGTCACCGTTTCTGCCACATCGTTTGTTTTCCCGTCGCTACCTCCTCCAGGAGGCGCAAAAAATCGTCCCGTCGCAAACCAATTCCCGTTGACTCCATGCTCTTTCGAAAAGGTGATCTCTCCCCCGTCTTTGCCTTTATATGTACCTTGATCCTCTTTTTCACCTACAAATCCTAAATCCACATTCCACGCAAATTCCCTCATCGACTCCGGGATCAGCGCGGATAGTGTTGCCCCGCCTTTTAAAGATTTAAATTTGGACACCTCAAGAAGATTCACGGCCTTCCCGTCGCTATTTGTCACCGTGGCCAGCTCTGGGAGCACAATCCCTAATTTATCAATGTCCTTCTGTGTAAATTTCCGGAAGTTCAACAAACCAATCCTGCCTGTGCCAGACACCTCATCGATAGTGAACAAGCCTCTGCCCTTGACATACCCAATATCTGCCAGATCCCAGTTCATGACCTCTTTCGTCGTTCCCTGCCCATCCAGAGGAGGAACCGACTGCGTGCCGCCGACCAAGACCCCTCTTTTTCCGCTAAACTTTTCGCTGGTGCGCCGGATCGGCCGATAATGAAAGCCCCAGGATTGATACTTTGCATACTTTTCCTTGCTTATCGCGTTGGACGCAAAGACTTCTATTCCCTCGAGCAGGCTGCCCCAGATCGAACCGGACTGATATTGATCTGTATTGACAAAACCACCAGTTAAGCTGGTGGTCATATTGCGCATCACATACAGGCTGTGCAGATCATTGTCCTGCGCATTTTTAAACACGAACAATCCGGGAAGATACATCCGGTAATCATTCGCCTGATTCCAACCATCGCGCTCCTTTTTATTTTTCTCATTCATTTTATCAATATTCTTGTCCAGCTGTTTGCGCATGGCAGACAATTGCGCCGCAGCCTGCACGGTAAATCC
>CAZBHY010000026.1:0-11845 GCA_964491705.1 uncultured Planctomycetales bacterium | reverse complement strand
TGTCCAGCTGTTTGCGCATGGCAGACAATTGCGCCGCAGCCTGCACGGTAAATCCCGTCATCTCGCTCATCTCATCAGTAAAACGGACAAACTGATTGGGGCTATCAAACGATCCATTCACAGGCACTGTGCCATTCATCGTCGCAGCATTCTGAAAACCTAACAAAAAGGCCTGCTTAAAAATGCCCAGCGATCGCTGGCCCGCCAGATCCCACACATTCGAGGCTGCTTGCTGACGTGTCTCATACGCCTCCGCTGCGCCTGCTAATACTCCTCCCACAAGAGGATTGAGTACAAAAATTGCGTTAGAAGCTGTTCTGAGCTCTTCGGCCGCTGCTTTGTCTTTCGCTGCTAACTCCTCATCATAAATACTCCCATTCGCAATGTCCTTAAACGTTTCAGGTTTTTGAGCGGCAAACCCGAACATAATGCCGTTGGCCAATGCCGCGCCGGCCATCAGCGCGAGCGTTATGCCAAATGTCTTGTTGGCGTCAGCGGTACGCTCATCCACGGTCTTGGAGATCAGCTTGCCGTCTTTATCCTTGCGCGGGCGGTTGCCTAAGATCGCGTCCATCCCTGCTGAAAACAGAACCGACAACAAACCAACACCCATTGTCTGCTTCAGCACATCCCCCAACGACAGGTCGCGGACCCAATATTTTTGAACCTGACCGTTTTGATCAACAACGTAATGCGCCTTCAAATTCGGCGGAGCCACCTGGTCGTCATTCATTGCCGCATGCTCCGCCTTGCGGCCCCAGACGCCTTCCTTGAGAAAAAGCATCACCGGTTGAGCCAGCGCCATGCCGATCGATCCCAACGATTGTGACGCAATCGTGTCTGCAGCAAATGTCTTTTCGTCGATTTCACGCGCGATAGTGCGCAGCCCAGCGCCCAGAATTGCGCCCAGCAAACGGCCCTGTGTTTCCTTCCATAAATTGGTCAGGCTTTGCGACAGGGAATTAGAATAAAAATCCTTAGATCCTGTGAACTGACTTCGTCCTTCAGCATAAGCCTTTTGCAAATTCTCTTTAGTAGCGCTCGGCTGATCGGCCAGCATCGCATCAAATTTCTTCTGCCCAGCCTCATTCTCTTTTTGTTGTTGCGTCTTGCCGTCGCCGATGAACTTCTGCCAGGAATCACCCAAAACAAAGGCCGCCATTCTTACGCCCATCTCTGCCACAGACGAGGAAAGGATCCCGATCAAACTCTGTTTAAAAATCCCCCACCGGTCATTGGCCGCGTTATAATCCTCCCCATCCATTCCAAAGGCCTTCATCAAATATTTATACACCGGCAGCTGAACAGCCGCTTTGACTGCTCCCGTAACAAATCCTTTTACAAACTTATCCCAAAACACGGATAACAAACTCTTTTGAGCCGCTGTCCCAAAAGTCTTCGTCGCCGTCTCAAAATTCGCTTTGGCTGCCTCAAGAGCAGTGTTAGCAGCTTTCTTAGCTGCATCATCCGCCGCATTCTCAAGTGCCTTCTCCGCCGTCTTTACGCCAGAATCAGCGTTACTCACTTCAAATTTTGCTCCAGCTGTATCTGCATATCCATTCGCCCCAGCGGTAAGACCGACAGACAGCGCCATGTTCAGCACAAATCCCCAATCTTCATTGATCCAGCCTTTGAGCATGGCGTATTGCGTCATCGAATTCGCCAGCTGAGAAGCGCCCATACCAATGGCCACTTGCCCTGCCATCTCATCAAACGCCGCAGCGCCATCGCCAAAAATCTCGCCGCCTAAATACGACAAGGCAAACGCAATGACCACTTCTATCAGAATATTTGTCCAGATATTTCCATGCACCAGACCAGGCAAATCCTTGGATTTATCCTCAAACTGGTTGCCCCAAACATAGGCCTTTTCCGTATCAGAAACCAGCTGATGCGCAACAGTCATTCGGCTGTCCGCCGCAATCAAGACAAATCCCGACGCCTGTTCAATAAAATCCGCCCGCGGCAAACGCTGCGACGTTCCGATATCCAGATAATGCACTGTTGTCTCATCAATGGCGGTGACCGTGACAAAGTGCTCTTTGGAAAAACTTGCGATAAATGGAACCGGCAGGGACACAACATCTTTTGGCGCGACACGTATCACCTGATGATTAAGCTTATAAACACCTGCCACCCGATCCAGGGCGAACAATGATGTCTTTAATTTTTCCTCATCCGGACGGATAATGTCAGACAGGATGTCTACCGCCAACGTTGAAATGGAAATCTGCTCCAAGGCAATGTCCACGCCTTTGAGTTTGAGAAAATCCCGCAGGGCGTACACACCACAGTTTAATGGATGGATATCAGGATTGCGCAGCCACGCACCGAAGGCACGGATCAGCGGCGCACTTAATTCTGTGCGGACCGTTAAAAACAGCTTGTCAACATCGATAAATTTGGAGCGTTGCGGAGCCGCAACCTGAAGCTCGATATTCTTGCTGCCTGAAACAGCGACTTGATTGAGCAGGCTCTCAATATTGCCAGCCAGCTGATCGGACATTTCTGCGGATAAAACAGGCGCAACCGGAACCTCGCCAGCAGTGGGATTGGGCATGGCCACCGGTGCCGATGCCGCGATAGAAATCGGGGCATTGCCCCACAAAACAGCTGGATTGTACTGAATCGCCCAGCTGACCTGTTCCGGAAGAAAAATCAGCACCAGAATCCAGGCCACCATACGCATCCAAGTCTTAAAACGACTGGTAAACGGGGCCTTATTGTCATTAACATTACTTTGGACATAAAGAGACTCATGGACAGTCTCTGCGTTGCCTTGAGCAGAAACAAAAATAGAGTCTTGATTTATGTCCATTTTATTGTCCATAATCTTATTCTTAATATTTTTACTATTTTTGATTATTTTTTTATCCGTTGGGTCAGGCTTAGCTGCCGCGGAATGAAAAGATGATGAATGGTACTAATTTGAATCGAGCGTTTGTTTTTAAGAAAGATTTTCTTTATTTCTTAATTGCGTTGCTGTGATGTTTTAAGTATAACACCTGATAACAGCCAAAACAACATCGTCAAGGAAAAAAATTTTTTTTCTTCGTGTTATTTTTCAATGACTTACATAGTTTTTGAAAAGATTTCTTGAAAATTTTTCGTAAAGATTCTCCGCCTTGTCTTTGAGCAGATCAATGAAGAAAAACAGCGCGATCAACAGCAGACCACCGGCCTGTTTTTCACTGCATGCGCAGCGATTTGTTCTTTGTGTTTTTTAGATATTTGGCACACGAACAACGAACTTCTCCAATGTCCAAAAAGACAATCAGATTGGACATTTGTCATAAAAAGAACGAGGGGCCAGCGTCCTTTTCAGGTCACTGCCCCCTATCCCTCTACTCTATATAGCCTTCTATTTCCCCATTTTGGACAATGGGTTGTCTGTCATAAATTGAATGAAAATCGGTCCAGCCACCAAAATCCCAACAACCGGGAAAATAAACAGCAACAACGGCACCAAAAGCTTCATCGGCGCCTTCATGGCCATCTGTTCGCCCCTGCGATAACGCGCCTCACGCATGTCCTCAGACAAGATATTCAAGGCCTCGGCCACGGAGGTTCCCATCTTATCCGCCTGGATCAGGGTGCGTGAAAATGTGGACAGATCCGGCAAGCTGTATTTTTCCGATAAGGATTTTAAGGCCTCTCGCCGGGTTTTCCCGACATTGATTTCCTGCAACAGCGTATTGAGCTCGTTGATCATTACCGACGGGGGCGATTTTTCCACCACCCTTTTTAAGGCCAGCATAAAATCCAGACCCGCATTCACGCACAGCCCCAAGAGGTCCACCGCGTCGGGCAACTCTTTTAAAATAACGCTTTTGACCGATTTGATCCGCCCTTTCAACCAATATTCCGGGATCATGTAGCCAAAGCCCACGGACATCAAAAGCCAGAAAAGCACCATGTCCGGCGGCACAAACGGAAATGTGAAGATCAGCACAAAAAATATACACAGCTCTTTAAAAAAGAAAAATTCTTCGGGCGTCAAATTGATGTGCGCGATGGCCAGGTCCTTGATCAGCCTCACGCGGATCACACCCGAACAAAACGGGCGGTTAATATACGCCAACGACCGGACAATGGTCATGATCGTTGTTTTTTTCTTGGCCGGCGCTGTATCATATCCGAAATTCTGCAGCGTTGGCCGAGCCTCCCATTGCGGAGGGAACAGGCCCAGAAAAAAACTGAACGCTGATAAAAACGACAAGAAAACCACAATAAAAAAGATTACCATCATTCTCTCCGTCGAGACCGCAAGGGATATCTGGCCGCGGTCCCGGCATCGCCTATGACATGCCCGAACCAAAGGCATGTCTGCCTATTTAAAAATCCTTAAACGAACTGATCTTCCAAATCATAATCGCGCCGACAATCTCCAGCACAATGGCCGCGGTCAGTGCAATTTTCCCGATCTCCGTCTCATACATGACCTTAAAATGCTCCGGATTGCTTGCGTTGATAAACAGAAAAAATGCCACCGGCAAAATGGACATGACCACGCCCTGGATCTTTCCCTGCAAGGTCAAGGTGTCAATCTGCCCCTGAATGCGTTTGCGCTGACGAATGACATTGACAATCCGCTGAAAGATCGCCGGAAGATTTCCGCCGGTTTCCCGCGCCAACAGGATCGCGGTGTTCATCTGCTGAAGCGCCGCGGTCGGTTTGCGGTTGTACAACCGTTCCAACGATTCATCCAGCGACACGCCCATTTTATTTTCTCCGAGGACGATGGACATCTCCTGCGCCATCGGATCAGGCATCTCTTCGGCAACCGCCTCCAAAGCCTGGATCAGACTAAGGCCGCCGCGAAACGAGCTGGACATGATCATCAGGGCATCGATCAATTGATCATCAAAAATCTTTTTATTCCGTCCCACTAAAAACTGCGTATAAAAACTGGGGAAGACAAAACCCAGAGCCGCTCCGAAAACCGCGCCGGCAATCTGCGTCCTGCCCGGCGGAAAAAAGAAATAAAACAAGGCTCCGCAACCGATCGGCGCCAGCATGTACAGCTGCAAGACACTTTGCGCCTGTGCCCGGGGGATGACCCGCTCCAGACGCACAGAAAACCGATACGCGCGCTTCTGATTCACGGCCTTAATATATTGATATCCCGAAGGGACAATAAAATAGGCGATTAAAACCGCCATCATAAAAACAAAAAAAATGGCTAAAACCAGCATGCCGCTCCCTTTCCTATCCTTTTCTCAAACAGCCAAATTGTGGTCTACTGTTATTGCGCGTTTAGCCCGACGCTGTGTGTTGATCATCCGGCATTATTACAAAAAAGATCAACATTTAATTCATTGTCTTTTCCACAAAGAGTTACGCATTGCTCATGCGTCTGCGCCATTTGAGTCCGGCAATTGTCATAACACGGCTGCAACACCCATTGCCCAGCGTGAGGATTGTCAAGATACGCCTGAGTATCCACTTCATGATCATAAACAAACATACATCGCAACGTGCCGCCGCCTTCTCCATCATCCCCGAACCCGCGCGGATCATACTGTTTGCCGTGTCCCACCGCATCGCCGGCCTTTTTCCACTGACCGAACAGTGCGCGCTGAAGATAACGCTGAAACAGCAGCAGCGCCGTAATAAAAAAAATGATCAACGCCATATATTCTAGCGTTGAACCGCCGTATGCGAACAGATTTTTCTTTTTTCTCTGCGGCGCCATTTTTTTAATTATTCCCTTGTAAAAAATCCTCATCACACGGAATAAATTTGACGGCCATATCCTGCTTGTCGCTATCCCAATAATATTGCGCGCAGCTCTCGGAATGAATGCCGTATTTTAACAGATCATCATGCACTGCCGTCCAACAATTGCGATATGCGACTTCTTTGGAATCGCTTGACGTAAAATTCGGAGCCGTATTCAACATAAACGCATGATGCAGCGTTTGCGGGCCAGCGGGATTCTTGGCCAGGGCCTCTCCGATCCCCCGCACAACAGGATCCATTTGTTGATAACAGTCCCCTCCAGTGTTAAAAACCGCTCCTGCGCCTCCCAGATACGTGGTATCCGGATGGGCCGTGCTCAGACCAGGAAAAGAAATATTATTGGCAAAACGAAACCATTGGGACTTCGGATTGGTCGGCTCATCAAAGCGGATGACCCGCACCTTGACCACGCCGGAATATTCTTCCAAATAATAACAACGTTTGGTGCCCCATCTTTTTGTTTTTGTCCTGATCCACGGCCACTGATCTGTTCCACAGGCGCCGTTACAGCGCTTGGGAGCGCGCACCTCAACCTTAACCGCGTGAACATAACCATCCGTCGTGGTCCCGCCTCCGATCAGTGTCCTCGGTTTTTCCACGTCGTCGCCGCGCCAGACATAAACCGCAACCGAAGACAGATCCCCTTTCTCTTCGGGAAGGTCTTCTGACCGCATCTTGATCAAAAGCTCTGCAGGAGAATCAACTTTATAATGTTCATAAACATTTTCATCGATGCCCTCAGGATCAAAATTAGGACTTGCGGCTGACCACTTCACAGCACGGCTACGGCTTGGCTCAATGTAGCCCGCGCCCAGCTCGGTTGCGGATAAGTCCGAAGGGGCCGCAGCAAATCCGGTATTATTATTCAAAAATTCATCAAACCGGTCAACCGCCTCGCCGAAAATAGCACGCATCCGAACAGCCTCATCATAAAAATGCTTTAAAAAGACATATCGCTGCCTTAACTTAATCACCTGATTTTCTGCTGCAGTCGCGCTTTCAGTAACCCACTCTAAAAATTGAGTTGCATCAGGATCGGCTTGAACCTCAGGAGGAGTGGGAGAAGGGCATGCCGCGTTGGCCTCCGCCTCCGCCACCGCCGCCACCTCATTATCAAATGCCTCGCGATCATAAACTCCCGCGTAAACACCCTCTTGTGACACCAGCGACCGAGGCAAATTTTGACAAACCTGTAATACAAGGGCCGCACTCGATCCACCTGCTTCTTTTTTCGCGCATTCAGCTCGACATGCCTCAAACTTTGCGTCATTTCCCCCATCATCGTTTGCATTCCAATTAAGACACGCCACCACATCTTCTATGTCCCCTCTTACACTATCGCCATTTATATTAAATGTTGCGATCTCATCGGCAGGGGCATCGCAATTATTGCCCACTGGCGGAACGCACCACACAGCCGGAGCTGCTTCAGAGATTCCACCCAGGCACTGTGATCCCGCGCGAGCAGCATAGCTTTCCGTCAGCCATGCATCCAGCAAACCATAAAACCATTTCATATTGTCACGCCATTCATATAATGTGCCTTTGCGTTGACGCTTAGTATAGCTGGCTGGACAACAGGTATCATCGCCGGCAGCACACGATATGGTACACTCCGGCTCCAACCAATCAGCAACCTCCTCGCCATACCATGTCTCCATTGTTTTACGTAATAATACCGCCTGCCCGGAATCTATTTTTTCAATAAAATTTTTCGCCCAACCCATAAATTCTTCAAGACCATAATAAAGGTCATCAAACATGTCTTCGGGAAACTGCTCCGCTTCCGCTGCCCCTGTTTCCCCGCACAAGCAGTCAACAGGATGAGTTATCCCTGCATCATCCGGCTCGCTCCAACAACCGTCAAGGTCGTCAGGGTCGTCAGGGTAATTATGTTTTTCGCACCCCACATGATACGGATAAGCAGTTGAACAAAATCGGTCAATACCCGGCTTCCATCCTTGCTTGGCCGTGTCGCTGGCCGGATCAATCCCGCACTCATTGGCCGGCAAAAAATTAAAATCAGGAGTAGAAACAATATCAGGAAATCCCCCTGCGCCTAGATCGCGCACTGTTCCGCCCCCAGAACGAAGATCGATTGGCCCCAACCTCAGAGGGGCGAGTTCTCCTCCTCTCCTGTATACATGATCATAGCGCCCCATGTTGCATGTGACAACGGGGTCGGCGGGGACGGCGTCTTGCCAATAACATTGATAGCCCGGGTAAGAATAATCGCTTGGCAATTTTTCTAAACCAATGCCAATATCCCGAATCATATACAACAATGAAAAAACGCTCGGCCGATAATTGTCGCCCTTCCAAAACCCAGTCGTATCTTCCGCGCGATACTGTGGAGAACTGTCACCCAATTGCGGCGGAGTAGCGGGTGTATTATGCCAATCTGGAAAATCTGGCCTCACATTATAAGCAGTGCTTTCATCATCTCTTCCAATATTTTCCCGCAAAGAATATCTTGTATTGACTATATTTTCAGATGTTTGTTCATAAAATGGATCAAAGACAAATGGATGTGCTGGCATATACGTCGTGTTATTACAATTGACAGTGGGCCCCGGCGAGCTGGGGAAATCACAGGTTGGATTGTCAGGAGGGTCGCACGGGGTCGCCTCGTTGTCGCAACACGCGTCGCGAAGCGGAAGACAGCCCGGATCGCATTCCGCCACCACGCACGCGCCAGAAGGCGCTGGATTATGCAACCCCCACCCACGGGCAAGAAAACTAATAGGATTGTTTTCGAGTCCGCCTGGCTCAGCATCAGAATAATAGAGAAAATCCTTGAGCTGTTTTGCAAACTCCTTAAGCCCTGCCACATCAGGCGTCTTAACACTTTTCAGCCGTTCTGTATAATAAATATTAAACCGCGATATGGTATCTCTGGGCGTCGCTGTGACCACAGTATTTCCGTCGGAATCTGTGACAGTCTCCCATCCAAACGATCCATCCATATCAAAGTCTAACAAATCAGGAAACGGAACCGTGTCTCCGACAACCGTCCTTAATGCCTGCTGAATGCCATACTCCATCGCCATGCCTTCTGCAGACAATTTTTTCATCATCCGATTCCACTGATTTGTGATCGTCGGCTGAATCAAAACAGCATCCATTATCGCGCCTGCGGTGGCCATAATCGCCGCAATCTCTAGGGCCGCGCCTATGCTTCCCCCGGGGATCGCGATCGCCAATGCAATTAAAATAAGCGCCTTGAGCAAAGCCGAAAAAAATGATGTGGATTTGCAGTAACTCAGCCCCCCCTTTAGATTTTCCTCGGATAACTGTTGGGCATAGCTAGAGATAAATGAAGCCATAAAGCCGGCAGATTTCTGTGCAGCCAACATGGTTTGATTTTTTTGTCCTGAGACTCTGTTATAATTCAACACCACCGCATACAAGACCAGGCCCAGCGCCGCCACCACAATCAACACCATGGCAACCTGTCCTCGAGCAGACAAATGCAACCCAGTGCTATCTGACGAAGATCGTTGAGGCCCCGCAGCAATTCTGCGGCGCAACGCATCAATGGTATATTTTCGAATCAGTTGAAGCACGTTGTGTCCTTTGTCTGAATTCTGCGTCAATCGCCGAACACGTTGCTTTCCACCGAAGCAAACATAGGCGTTGAATAATAAAAATTCGGATTCATTTGTCTAATTCCATCGATATTGCTGATGATCAAATCTTCATGCGCCTTCCTGCGGGCCACCAAATCCCGCCCCGACCAAACCGCGACCTGAATCATGCCCATCAACAACAATAGGGCCCCGATCATTCCAAAAACAAATTCAATGGTAGCCTGCGCCGATGAGGCGCCGCCATATTTTCTGTATTGACTCAACATGTTCCCTTCCTTGACAAATCCCACTAATCCGCCGTTCGCGTAATCCATTTCGATCGCCGACGGTCACGAATGCGGCTGCGTATAAAAATCGTTGGCCCGCCGCTGGTGGTTCGATCCATACAGGTATATTTCATATGCGCATCACTAAAACAGTTCCCGCACCGTTCGACAGGATTGCCCCCCGGCAACCCAAGAAGGCCCCTCGGCGCAGCGTAAAGCGGATTTTCCCACTTCGTTGGCTCACATAAGTCACTCGTACACGGGGTGCCTCCTCCCCCCTGGGAACAAAACCGGCCGGTGTCATTGCTCAAATACAGAACCCTCTCAATAATATCCAGATGATCCTGCCGGGTCTCATTGCGGATAAACCGCCCATCAACGCTGTACAACCGCCCTTCACGATTTTCCAAATATGTCCCATCGTGGGTTACAGAATACATTCTCACGTCCGGCTGTATGCCTGGCGTACGCAATGGCCCGGGCTCTCCCTCCGTCTCATCTGAGGTCAAATCAATATCCCCACCCTGCTGATCAACCACTTCCAACTTTGTAATCTGTCCAGCCTCTTTTATTATCTTAACAACACGTTCCTCTCTCCAGTCGCCGTCCATATCAACCTGCATGTCGTCTTTCAATTCACCCTCCGGAATACGACCCCACTGCCAGCTGAAATATTGTCGTGTGTTCGCAACGCCAGCGTTATAAGGAAACTCCGCAGTATCTGCCACCTCTGGCGTTCCATCAAAATTCAGATCAAACCTGCGCTCAGCCGGCCAATCCGCTGAACACCCAGATGCACACCACGAGTCAAACGTATCCTCGTCATCTTCTTCGCCGTTATACACCTTACGAAAAAATGTATACTTATAGTTCCCGGAACCCGACGGCTTTTCTTCATAGCAAGTTCCTGTGTCGGGGCCATAGCCTTGTGTGTTGCACGCAACAATATCCCCACTGTTGCGTAAATCCTCCATTGTTTTTGTAATATACCGCGACGTGCTCAGAGGGAAACGTTGGCCGTTAACAAAAAAATCCACCACAGGATCGTTCCATTCATTGCCCGGCTTGGCCGGCATCATCAAGGTGTGCGACAAAGTCCCGCTGGCCTGGGCCATCAAGGGCGTCCGCTCGCGCGTACCCTGTTTTTGCGATGGATCAATAGCCAGGCGGTCTTCTAAAAGGATCAAATAAGAATTATTGCGCGCTGCGGAAAATTGATGTTTCGGGTCGGTATACTCCCCTTGAGCAGTGCGATAAGATTCCTGCATGGCAATACGAAAGGCCCGTAAATCCATATGCGACCGCTGGCTCATGCTCAACGACGCACGCAAAATCAATCCGATCACAAAGATGACAATCGATCCGAATATGGCTAATTCGGCAGCGGATTGACCTGCATCATGATGGCGCGTCAATCGTTTCATTCTTGAAAATACCCTCCGATGGCCGTATACCCATGCCGGGTGTCTGTGCTATTCGTGCGATCTGTGCGAATGGTCTGCAGCTTACCGTCGCTGTCCGTTGCCGTAAAAATTTCCACCACCGAATCCGCCTTGGTCTGATACAACATATTCGACTCTGTAAAACGCGGGTCGTACAGTTCTTCGGTCATTTCTTCAACCGCGGACTTCCACCGCCCTTGAACCCCGCGCTTAAAATACATCTGCACAGAAATCAAGGCTCCGATAATGATCATCATCAGCGCTGTGAATTCCATAAAACTCTGACCCAAACAATTTTTTTTGTGCAGGAAAAGAATCATCTCTTGGCTCACCTCTGCGCCGGCCCTAAATTGGTTCTGCTTTCTACTTCTGCGGTAGATGTTTCATTAAAAAAATAATCAATATTATCCGGCCGCTCAATCACCCGCTTCTGCTGATCCTGCCTGGCCTCTGTCGTCATCCTGACCAGATACCCACTATCAGGATCGTCCTGTTCCGCGTTCTGCTGAAACCCGACCTGATCCGCCACGACCTTGACCATGCTCTGCGCGCTGCGTCGCACCATCGTAGACATCGCCATGATAATCGCGGTGACCACAGAAATCATCAGGACATATTCTAACACGGTCTGCGCTGATTGTTGTTTAATCGGCATATTTAGGGGCCAACTGATTTGAAAAAATCTGCATGGTTGTTGTATACTGATTGATTTCCTTCTGCTGCGTCGGCCCGGAGTATGCATTGCCACCCCGCTCCCGTTCAATCACCGTGCCGCGAACATCTTTGACTGTGGCGCGTTGCGTAT
>CAZBHY010000025.1:0-13617 GCA_964491705.1 uncultured Planctomycetales bacterium | reverse complement strand
GAGGGCTTGGGTTGCATTACGGTGCTTTAAAGATGGGGCTGACGATTGTCCCCTGCTCTTCGGGGCAGACCAAACGCCAGTTGAAGATCATGCAGGATTTCCAGCCGCGCATTCTGGCGTGTACACCGTCGTATGCCTTGTATATGGCTGAGGCAGCGAAGGACAGCGGAATGGATTTGTCAGCGAGCAGCTGGGAGATCGGCATTTTTGGCGCGGAACCATGGAGCGAAGCGATGCGCCGTGAAATTGAACAGCGGTGGAATATGGCGGCGATTGATATCTATGGCCTATCGGAAATTATTGGACCTGGTGTGGCCTGTGAGTGCCATCATAAAAAGGGATTGCATATGGCTGCGGACGTGTTTTTTCCGGAGGTTCTGGATGCGAAGACGATGAAACCGGTCAAAGACGGCTGCCCAGGAGAATTGGTGATTTCCCATTTAACGAAAACCGGCATGCCGTTATTGCGGTATCGCACGCGGGATATCGTGACGATTTCTTATGAGCGTTGTGCATGTGGGCGGACGTCTCCGCGCATTAGCAAGGTGTTGGGGCGTACGGATGACATGATCATTGTGCGTGGCATTAATGTCTTTCCATCGCAGATTGAAGAGATTCTTTTGAATGTGAAGGGAACTCAACCGTATTATCAACTTGTGATCGACCGCGAACATGGCGGACTGGATCGGCTGGAGGTTCAGGTGGAATTAGATGAGGCCTTTTTTTCTGATGAGGTCAAAAAACTTCAGCATGTTGAGCAGCGTATTGCCAAAGAGATCGAATCTGTTTTGGGAATCAGTGTCAAGGTGCGTTTGGTTGAACCCAAAACCATTGCGCGCAGCGAGGGCAAGGCGCAACGAATTATTGATAAACGCTCGCTTTAGGAGGAGACGATGAAGATCACTCAGTTGTCTGTGTTTTTAGAAAATAAAGAAGGCCGGCTATATGAGGCGACAGAATTGTTGGGTCAGGCCGGCGTGGATATCAAGGCGCTGACAATCGCAGAGAATGAGGATTTTGGCGTGCTGCGGATGGTGGTGGATAAGCCTGATGCCGCAGTCGAGGTCTTGAAAACCGGAGGGTTTGTGGCATCAATGACAGAGATTGTTGCCGTTGAGGTCGAAGATCATCCCGGAGGATTGGCTCGGGTGCTAAAGGTTTTTTGTGACCATCAAATCAATGTCGAATATATGTATGCCTTTGTGGAAAAAACCGGGGGCAAGGCGATTGTGGTGTTTCGTTTTGATGATCTGGATAAAGCGATTGCTGTTTTAACACAAAATCATATTCGTATTTTGGGCAGGAAGGACATCGGGAATTTATGAATCAGACAGAGATCTCTGGATTGGACGACAAGCAATATATCTCACGCGACGCCTTAGCCGCACATCAATTGGAACGGCTTCGTTTTACCATTGCGGCGGCGCTTAAAACACCGTTTTATCAAAAACGGTTGAAGAAGTGCGGCATCACATCTGCTGCGGATATTCATTCCATCGATGATATTCACGCGATTCCGTTGACAACCAAAGATGATTTGCGGGACTGTTATCCCAGAGGGCTGCTGGCGGTCGCGATGAAAGATGTGGTTCGCATTCATACCTCAAGCGGGACCACGGGAATTCCCACCGTCATTTATCATACGCAGAATGATTTGGATCATTGGACTGGATTGCTGGTGCGCTCTGCTACGGCCTGCGGTGTTTCTGCTGAGGATGTGTTTCAGAATATGATGACCTATGGCATGTTTACCGGTGGGTTGGGATTGCATTACGGGTTGGAGCGTTTGGGCGCGCTGGTCATTCCATCCAGTTCGGGCAATACGCGCCGTCAGCTACAGCTGATGAAAGATTTTCGAACTACCGTGATTCATGCGACACCCAGTTATATGTTTCATTTGGCGTCGAAAATACCGGAGTATGGTTTTGATCTGAAGGATTTTTGTATTAAGAAGGCGTTTCTTGGTGGGGAACCATATTCCGATAATACATGCCGGAAGATTGAAGAGATCTTTCACATTGATGTTTATAATTCTTATGGGTTAAGTGAAATGAACGGGCCGGGCGTTGCCTTTGAGTGTGTGAAGAAAACTGGCATGCATGTGTGGGAAGATGAGTATATTCTGGAAATCATTGACCCAAAGGCAGGGAAACATTGCGATGATGGGCAGGAGGGGGAAATGATTTTAACGACCCTGTGTCGGGAAGCAACACCGTTATTGCGCTACCGCACGCGTGATTTGACCACGGTCTTGAAAGGCGCGTGTCCCTGTGGGCGCACGCATCGGCGGATTTCTCGGATTACCGGCCGCACGGATGACATGATGATTATTAATGGTGTTAATGTGTTTCCGTCACAGATTGAACAGGTCATTATGGAAATCCCTGAGGTCGGCAATAATTATCAGATCTGTTTGATGAAAAATGGGGCGTTGGATCAGCTGATTGTGAAGGTGGAAATTTATTCAAAATTATTTGCCGGGGAATTGTCGGATTTAGAAAAATTGAAAGCGAAGATCTGTGATCAACTGCGTGCAACGATTGTGATTAAGCCGATTGTTGAGCTGCATGAGCCTGGCAGTTTGCCGGCCTTTGAGTTGAAAGCCAAGCGGGTTGTTGACCTGCGAGAAAAATTGTAAGGAGAGGGGGACGCATGGCCAAGCAAATCAATGTTTTTGTTGATAATCGAACGGGACGATTGCGATCGATTACAGAGGCCCTGTTTAAAGCGAATATTAATATTCGGGCAATGGCTGTTCAGGACCGGGGAGAATTTGGTTTGGTCAAATTGATCGTTGATCAGCCTGATCAGGCGGTGATGGTCCTGCAGGGCAACGGATTTGCCTGTAAAGAGAAAAATGTGCTGGCGATCGTTTTGGAAGATAGGCCCGGAGAGCTGTATCATTTGTTGAGTGCGTTCCCCGAGGATCAGGTGAATATTCTCGACGCGTATGGATTCGCGGCAGAGACGATCAAGGGGGCGGTTTTTTTTATTGAGGTCAAAGATGCGCAGAAAGTGAGTTCCTTTTTAGAAAAACAAGGGTTCAGGATTTTAACGGACAAAGAATTTCTGGAAATTTAAGGTGGTGGCGGGATATGGCCGAAAATTTGGCGTTAAAAGACCATTTTGCAAAACATCTGAATGCGCAGGTCATTGATGTTCAAGACGGATATGCCCGGGTAAAACTGGTGGTCCGGCCGGAGTTTCTCAATGGGGCGGGTTTGGCCCATGGGGGCGTGATTTTTTCTCTGGCGGATTACGCATTTGCCTTGGCGGCGAATTCTGGCGGTGGAATGGGCCTGGGAATTAATGCGGACATTCATTTTATTAAACCCGCTCAGGTCGGGCAGGAGATTTTTGCAGAGGTGCGCGAAGTGTCCCGCAGCCGCCGTTTGGGAACGTATCATGGCAATATCACCAATGATCAAGGGGACATTCTTGCGCAGTTTCAGTCGATGGCGTATTTCAAATCAGCAGAGTGATGCATAACACAACAAGATTTGTCTGCGTAGATTCAGCATGAGGGGTTGTGTGTGACGAAGAAGATTCTCATTATTGATGATGAAATTGACTTGACCATGTTGATGGAGCATGTGTTTTTGTCAACTGGTCAATATGCGGTGGCTGTGGCGCATGATGGCCGACAGGGGCAGCAGGCCGTTCTGGCGGAAAATCCGGATATTATTTTTCTTGATTATGTGATGCCGGAGGCCATGGGCGATGAGGTGTTGGAATTTATCCGGTCCCATTCGGCCTTGAAAGATGTCCCTGTTGTGATGATGAGCGGTTTGAGTGGGGCCCTTTATTCGGACAAAGAGCAATGTCATCCGCCCATTGACGATGGAACAGACAAGGTCTGCGAAAAACTTCTTGGGGTGGAGTCATGTGCGGATTTTCCACAGGACATGATCCAGAAATATGGTGTGGCCGCGATTTTTCCAAAGCCATTTTCTCTGGAGAGTCTTTTGGATATAACAGCCAGGATCCTTTCGCAAGAGACGGGATCCTAAGGATGTTGAGTGATCAGGATATTGGCGTATGCGTGACCAACCGTGATAGAGGAAACTCCTTATGAAAATGATTCCTGGTTTGAGCGTGTCTTTTTTCTTTTGGTTTTTGTTTTTTTCAACGCCACTGTTTGCTGAGTCATCGCCGCAGTTTAATCGGGCGGGGACATCCACACCGTTGGTTGTATCGCAGAAGTCACGTCACGTCTTGAGCACTGATGTCCATGCGCAGGAGGGGCGATTTTCCATCGGGAAAACAGGTCTTAATTTTAAAAAACAATATACGTTTGAGAACGGGCTGCCGGTGGAATTTTCTTTTTTGTTGGATCATTATTTTCTTGATGATCGTACGGCAACGGATCTTCCTGCCTCGCTGCAAAGCAAAGGGGTGAATGTCGGTACGAAATTCCCCATGCCGTTTGTCGAAGGCAATCAGTTTTTTGTCGGGGTTGATGTCGGGGCATCTGTTCAAACGGCAAAAAGTCATGGTTTTTATGGGGACGCATTGCGCGCGAAGAGCCTGGTGTATGGGATTTATCGGGACAGTGATAAAAAACGACTTATCCTTATTGCTGGGGTAATGGCGCGCCCAGGATATGACGACAGTGTGGTTTTGCCTTTTGCGGGTTTTCTTTATGTGATCAATGATCGGTGGAGTCTTAATTTTTTGTCCAATGAACCGTTCATTGCGTATCGTTTGAATGAGAAGACAACGGTGAAATGGCAGTTCGATGGGTATCATGATGAATTCGAGGTGATGTCTGGAGCGCGCAAGGGAGATGTCGTGAAGATTAGTGAATTCCACGCCGGGATGGGTGTTGAATATCAGATGGCTGAGGATGCCTATGTTCAATTGTCAGGCGGCTGGGCGTTTAATCGGGAATATGAATATATCAAGAATGGCGGAAAAGTTGTTCCCGATGATGGTTTTTTTGTCGGCTATACAATAAAGACAAAGTTTTGATTCCGATCATTGTCATGGATCTTGTCATAGGTGGCTTCGATGAGAAATAAGGGTGATATTTTATCAGTGATATTGAATGTATTTTCATGTGTGATTCTTTTTGTGTGTTTGGGTCTCGCCGTTTCTGGCGGGACATTTTTATTTGATGACCTGAGAGAGGGGTTTGATCTTTTTTTATTATTTGATCGCCATCGGATTGCCATTGCGTTCATTTTGATTGTGGCATCTTTGATTCTTTTATATTTTCAGCAAAAAATTTTATTTAAAAAACAAACAGCTTCGATCCATACGCTCCTTCAGGCCAGCAGCCGGATGCAGGCCGATCCCTTGGATTCGCGCATAAAACAGATTTATGAATTCGCACCGATCGGGGTTATGGAAACGAGCCGCGATGGGAAAATTCTTTTTTTAAATCCTATGGCAGTGAATATTATTGGGTTCGCTTCGGCAAAAGAGTTGATGGAGACGGTGAATCATCAGCCTGGGGGAATAAAAAATTTTTATGTAGACGGTCAAGCGAGGGATCAGTTGATTCGCCAGTTGTATGATGAGCGGCAGGGTCACTGCAAAGTTGAGACGCGATTTTATCATCAGTCTGGGAAGACCATCGATGTGGCATTGCATCTTTTTTTGCGGTATGACGTTGAGCGGGAGGAAGAGTGTGTATTCGTTTTTTTTCAAGACATTACTGAGCGCGTCGCATTTGAACGTCAGTTGAAAGAGAGTGAGGCGCGCTATCGGGATCTGATTGATAAGGCGAATTCACCGATTGTGCGTATGGATAGTCAGGGGCGGATTCGCTATATGAATGAGTGCGCTCAGCGCGCTTTCGGTTATGCGTTGGAGGAGGTGGTTGATCGACATGTCGTTGGCGTTTTGTTTGATCCGGTGATGATCAATGAGGCGATGGTTGCTGATTTTATTCAGGACGTGTGTCATCGCCCGGATCGGGTTTCTTCTCGGGAGATTCAAAATATCCGTAAGGATGGACAGAAATTTTGGGTGTCCTGGTCGAGCAAGGCGGTGTTGGATCAGAATGGGAATGATGTTGAGATTTTGGCAATCGGCACGGATGTCACAGAGCGAAAAGATTTAGAGCGGTCGTTGCAAGAGAAACTTGGCATAGAGACGTTGTTAGGACAGATTTCTTCGAAACTCGCGAATGCAGATGCTGATGAGATTGAAGAGGCAATTGCGGTTTCCTTAGATAGGATAAACGATTTTTTTCACACGACATGCGGGTATGCGTGTTTTTTTAATGAGTCTGGGTTTGTTGATCATTGTTATGTTCGCGGTTTTCCAGATGAAGTCACTGGGAAAAATTTTATCGATCGGTTCTTTTTGTCTGCCAGCGCATGGTGGTTTGAAATTCTGGCTGACGGACATCCGGTCTTATTGGATTGCATGCGTGACTTGCCGGATGAGCTGGAGTCCGGCCGGCAGATAGCGGCAGAGCTTGGCCTTGGGAAGGCGCTGGTGACGCCCGTGTTTCATTGTGATCGGTTTGTCGGATTTATCGGCCTTCATGCAGCTGTTCTTGATTCTGCGTGGGGTGATCAGCATGCCGGCATGTTGAAGGTCTGTGGAGAGATGTTTTTGAATGTTTTGGAAAAAAAGAAATTTTACATGGAGATCGCTCAATCAAAAGAGCGGCTCGATATGGCGGTGCGCGGGGCATACCTTGGGATGTATGATTGGGATATTGTTTCAGGAGAGGTTGTTTTTAATGACATTTGGTTTCGTATGTTAGGGTATTCGCCGTCCGAATTCCCTCATCACGTCGAGACTTGGAAAAAGTTGATGCATCCAGACGATGCGGAGTGGGTCTTTCGAACGCTCAATGAATATCTGAACGGTGCAAAGGCCTTTTATCATGCAGAATTTCGGTTAAAAACAAAAGATGATTCATGGAAATGGATTTCTGCTCAGGGCCATATCATCAGGAGGGAAGAGGATGGAACGCCGGTGCGCATGGTTGGGCTGCAGCGGGATGTTACTGATTTGAAATTATCCGAGGTCAGGTTGCAGCAGCAAAAAGAGTTGGTGGAATCATTGATTGAAAATATGCCTGTGGGGATATTTGCGAAGGATATTCGGAATGGTTTCCGCATGCTTTTTTGGAACCGGCACATGGAAGAGTTATTCGGGATGAAACGTTATGATGTTTTGGGGAAGAATGATTACGAATTGTTTGACCGGCATTTGGCCGATCTGTATGTCAAAGATGATGCCGAAGTTGTGCGCACGAAAATGATTAAGAGCGGGATCCGTGAACGTGTGCAAACCACTCATGGAGAGAAGTGGGTGCAGACAGTCAAGGTTCCTGTCTTGAATGAGAATGGGGAGGTGCAGCTGATCTTCGGTATTTTAGAAGATCTGACGACCAAGGAGAGTCTTGAAATATCGCTTCGTCATACGCAAAAGATGCAGGCGATCGGTCAGTTGGCGGCGGGCGTTGCGCATGAAATAAAAAATCCGTTGGCCATCATTCTTCTTGCGGCGGAATGGTTGGCTAGGAATAAAGAGGTGTGTGGTCATGAAGCCGTTGAGAAGAAAATTTTGATGATTAAAGATGCTTCTCAACGCGCGGATAAGGTTATTGTTGAGCTGCTCAAATTTTCACGGTTAGCGGATTCGGATATGGAGCGCGTGGACTTACATGAGGTGATTGATGCGGCGTACTTCCTTGCGCATAACAGAAGCAAGGTGAAATATATTGATTTTCAAAAAATGTATTGTCAGGGGCCGTTGTTCTGCCATGGGAATGCTGTTTTATTAGAGCAGGTCTTTGTCAATCTTTTTAATAACGCGATTGATGCGATTGAGCGATTTGGAACGATTGTTGTGCGAACGCGCATACGTGATGCAGCTAATGGGGCGAAACAGATTGTGATTGAAGTCGAGGACAATGGATCTGGGATACCTGAGGAGATCCTGCCGAAAATATTTGACCCTTTTTATACAACCAAAGACGCCGGAAATGGGACTGGTCTGGGTTTGAGTACGGTGTTTATGATTTTGGAAAAGCATAGCGGCCATATCCGAGTCGATACATCCGTTCAAAACGGCACCAGGTTCGTGATTACCCTGCCGATATATGATTCAGCGGCGCATGAATGAATGGGGAGGACGCGGGCGGTCGTGACCTTATATTATTATGACTAAGATATTCGGAAAAATTTTTTTTATTGTTGTGATACTGGTGGTATGCATGATGACGGCTTACCACGTGTGGTTGTTTGTTCAGCCAAAGTCCAGTGATATAGTGTCTAGTCCATTGGACCGTGCTAAAGGCCGATCACAGGCAGCCATACGGATCATTGAATATGTAGATTTTCGCTGTGGACCATGTGCGCATGGTGCGGGATGGTTAAAGGACGTGATGCAGCGGCACCCTGATAAATTTTTTCTTGAGGTACATTATTTCCCGCTGAGTTTCAAACACGGTGTTCTGGCTGAACGTTTTGCGGAATGCGCGTTGTCCCAGGGGAGGTTTTGGGAAGTATTTGATGCCTTGATGTCGCGCCAAGCAGAGTGGGTACGCCTTCCAGATCCCAAACCATATTATCTGACGATTGCCCGGGAATACGATTTAGATATTGATCGTTTGGACACATGCTGGAATGACCCGTCTGTTTATGATGCGATCGTTAAGATCAAGGCGGAAGGTCAGACATTGGGTATCAGTGCAACGCCGACTTATTTTATTAATGATCAGAAGGTGGTCGGCGCGAATGATTTAAAGAATACGGTCAATGTTCTTTTGGGTCTGGATCGTGCCCCGCATTAAGATCATCTAAAACCTTCTTCCCTGTGTTGAATGATCAGGGTTATGGCGATCCTCGCCTTTTGTGCATATATTTTGTCCTTGCTACGCTATTCCTTCTTATATATAATAAAATCTCAAAATTAGTATATTTATAAAATATTATTTAAATTGTAAGATTTTTTTCAAAGAACGGATTTTGGTTTGAATTTCATGCGTGTGACGACTTATCAATAAGGAGGGAGATATGGGTGCAATACATCTAAAAGCGGAAGATTTTGATCGGGAGGTTTTGCAATCGTCTATTCCGGTTTTGGTTGATTTTTATGCGGAATGGTGCGGGCCCTGTAAAATGTTGACACCGATCATCAACGGAGTCGCTGATGAGATGCAGGGTCAAATTAAGGTATGCAAAATCAACGTGGATGAGGCGCAAGACATTGCCAGCCATTATAATGTTATGTCGATTCCGAATTTGGTGTTTTTTAATAACGGGCAGGCGGTTGATCAGACCGTTGGGGTTGTCTCGAAAGAGCTGCTCATTCAGAAAGTGAAAGCGACGCTATTGTGATGCCGTATTTTTAAAAGTATGTCAAGGAGATGAGGGTGTTATGCTGATTCATTTTTGCAAATCAAAGATCGCTTATGCGGTTATCACGCAGGCACAGTTGTATTATGAAGGCAGTATTACCATTGATGAAGATCTGCTCAATGCGGTTGGGATCATTCCGGGAGAGAAGGTCGAGGTCTTGAATGTGAAGAATGGCTCTCGGATTGAGACATATGCGATTGCTGGGCAACGCGGATCGGGTGTATTTTGTTTAAATGGACCGGCCGCTCACAGTGGTTCTGTCGGTGATGAGATTATTATTTTGAGCTATGGCATGATGACGCCTGAAGAGGCGAGCGTTTATCCGACGCAGATTATTCATCTTGATCAGAATAATAAAATTAAATCGCGCATCAGCGCGCATCGTTAACACAATGTCAGAGATGATCAAAAAATCTGTTTTAGCCATTCGTACAATGGGGGATCCTTGCCTTCGAGAGGTTTCACAGCCGTTGCAGAGTGTCGGATCGTCCGAGCGGATTTTGATTCAGGCGATGTTCACATCGATGTATCACGCGGACGGTGTCGGGTTGGCAGCTCCGCAGGTTGGCATTAACAAAAGGATCATTGTTTTGGATGCCGGACAAGGTCCGATCGCCATGATTAATCCGCAGATTGTCCGTCGGGAAGGCACTGCATTGATGGAAGAAGGTTGTCTAAGCGTGCCTGGAGGATGCGTAACCATTGAGCGTTCGGATGTCATTTCTGTACAGTTTTTGGATGCGCAGGGAAATCCTCAGGAGATTCGATGTTCAGGATTGTTATCGCGCGCGGTGCAGCACGAGTGTGATCATTTGGACGGCAAGCTGATCGCTGATTATGCTGAAGGACGGGATCGAGAAAAGATTGAGCAACTCTTTCCGGAAGTTCAATTTTGAGTATTACATATTATGGGCAATAAAAAATACGATCATTGTGCTCATCAGAATACGCTGCCCGTTTGGTTTGAGCAGCCTATCCCAGATATTTCCAACATGAGAAAGATGCAGGCGATGTTTCGCGGCAGGCGATTAGCGACTGTCTGTGAGACAGCGCATTGTCCGAATATGGGGCAGTGCTGGGGGCGGGGTGTTGCCACATTTATGATTTTAGGGGAGATCTGTACGCGTGCCTGCCGGTTTTGCGCAGTTCAGACCGGGGCGCAGCCGTCAGACGTTCATGCGCAAGAGCCAGAGGATGTGGCGGATATGGTGTGCCGGTTAGGCTTAAAATATGTGGTGATCACATCGGTCACGCGTGATGATTTGCCGGATGAAGGCGCACAACAGTTTGTGCGTACGGTGTCTGCCATCCGACATAGGGATCCTGCGGTCAGGATCGAGTTGTTGATACCGGATTTTTCCGGTAAGAGGGAGTTGATTGATCAAGTGGTTGCCTCTCAGCCGGACGTGATTGGGCATAATATAGAAATGGCCAGATGGTTGTTTCCTGAGGTTCGTCCCCAAGCGGATTATGACCGATCTCTGGGCGTGTTAAAAACCATACGTATGATTGATCCCACGATTCTGATTAAGTCTGGGTTTATGGTCGGGTTGGGCGAGTCTGACGGTGATGTTGAGCAGATGATGTTGGATTTACGCGCAGCCGGGTGCGATATGCTGACCATTGGGCAATATTTAGCGCCGTCTCAAGGGCCGCGTCATGTCCCTGTGGCGCGTTTTGTCACGCCGGAGCAATTTGTGCGGTATGCGCAGCAGGGCAAGGTCATGGGGTTTCATCATGTCTTGAGTGCGCCGTTAGTGCGCAGTTCGTTTATTGCGGAAGAGGGTTATCGCGCCTGTCAATTAAAAATTATGGAGACGTCGGCATGCCATCATGGATGAAAACTATGTTTTCATTGATCTTGCGGTTTGGGATGAGCGCGGGGCTTTTGTGGCTGGTGTTCATTCATATTGAGGATAAAAAGAGAATCGCGGATTTGATTGGGACATCGGACATTCTTTATATTGGCTATGCGTCGATTTTTTTTATCACGATTCATGCTATTCTGCTGTTGCGGTGGCGTATTTTCATTCGAGCCTTTGGCCTGGATATTCCCTGGCTGAATTTAGCGCGGTATTTTTTTCTCGGATTGTTTGGAAATCTTTTTTTGCCGACGGCCATTGGCGGGGACGTGATTAAAACCGTTGGGCTGTGCGTGAATTCCGTGCAAAAACAGAAAGTGGTCGCTTCGGTGCTGTTGGATCGTTTGAGCGGGTTCGCGTCGATGGTGCTCATTGCCGTGGGGTGTTTGGCGGCGGGCTTCGGGTATTTTCAAAATCCGGTGATATGGCTCACCGTGTTGATGATGGGCGCGGTGCTGGCCGTGATCTGGGCGGTGTTGCTCAACGAACGATTATATGGATGGTTTTGCCATGTGTTTCATTTTTTTCCGTCGTTGAAAGCGGCCGTGATGCAGGTGCATTATGATATTAAATTACTCAAAGGATCAACGCGGGTTTTTGTTCAAGCGATCGCGGTGTCCTGCTTATCGCAGATCGCGTTAGCCCTGTCTTTTTTTCTGTTGTCAAAAGCGATGCATCAGACCATACCGATGTTTTATTTTTTGATTGTTACGCCGATTGCGTGCGTTGCATCGTCGTTTCCGTCGATTGGCGGTCTGGGTTTTCGTGAAGGCGCGTTGGAGTACCTTTTGAGTCATGTCGGTGTGATCGCTGGCATCGGCGCGGGGTTGGGACTGCTGAATTTTTTCTTTATGGTGGCGGTGGGCGTCTTGGGCGGCATTTTTTTTCTCATGACAAAAAATCGTCATGTTCAGGGCCGTTGAGCCCGGATCAAGAGCAATAAGGCGGCAGGATGTCTTTACATTATATTTTAGACGGGTACAATATCATTAAATGCACCGATGCGCTGGCAGACTATTCATTGGAAGAAGGACGCAATGCCTTGTTGAAGATTATCAATTGCGATCGGCCTCAAGGCAGTTTGCGCAATGGCGTGACGGTTGTCTTTGACGGGCAGCAAAATGTATTCGGGAGTCAGCCGGGAGGGCTTGCCCGGGTTGTTTTCACATCGGGGGAAAGTGCGGACGAGTACATTAAGCGGGCGGTTATGCAGGGTGATGCGAAAAACAGTGTGGTGGTGAGCAATGATCGTGAGATCGCCTGTTATGTACGGAAATTAGGTGCCAAGGTGATGGAGGTCGATCAATTTATGGCGTTTTTATATGGATCGGCTGATAAGAGTAAGGCTCATCGAAAAAGCTCGGGATCAATTCATAAATGGATTCCACAGGCCTTAGAGCAGCGGATTAATAAAGAGTTTGAAAAAATTTGGCTAAAAAAAGAGTAGCAGGATACGATGACGCGGAATTTTTTGGGGTTGAAGGTTTTCTTGTTTAAAATAGAATTTTCTCAACGGGGATGAAAATGATTGCACGTGGTATTGTTGATTATTTGCGCGGTTTGGGCAACGCATCCTTTTTTTTAAAAGATGTGATGGTCTGTGTGATGCGGGGGCGAATCCGCTGGAGTGAAGTGCTCAGAGAGGTTCATCAGCAGGGCGTGGAATCGGTCTTTATTGTTGCTGCGACTTCATTTGCAACGGGGGCGGTGCTGGCATTGCAAGGGTATGTCATGTTGGCACGATTTGGCGCCAAGGAATATGTCGCTCATTTAGTCGCCTTGTCATTGGTGCGCGAACTCTCACCGGTCTTCGGGTCATTCATTTTTTCTGGTAAGGCTGGGGCCCGTATGGCGGCGGAGATTGGGACGATGAGTGTGAATGATCAGATTACCGCGACCCGGGCCCTGGGGGTGGACCCGATTGAATATCTCGTGGTGCCGAGGATGTTGGCGTGTTTTTTGGTGTTGCCGGGGCTGATTGTCATGTCAGAATTGTTTGGGATCTTGGGAGGATACGTGATCAGTGTTTTTGACGCCAATATTCCTGGAACGAGTTATATTTATCAAACGCTTCGGGCCGTGAATTATGTGGATTTTTTCAGCGGATTTATTAAAACATTATTTTTTGCTGTTTTTATTTCCTGGATTTGCTGCTATCAAGGTTTTTTTACGCGAGGCGGTTCTTTGGGAGTGGGTCAGTATACGACCAGAGCCGTGGCTTTTTCGTATATTACGATTGTCATATCCAATACCATTTTAACAAAAATCATATTAAATTTTTGGGGATAAAGGAGGCGGCCTTGGATAAAATGTTTTTTTTGATCGTTACGGCAGCGGTTTTTTTCGGTTGCATGAGCGCGAACCAGAATGCCGGGATGATGGCAAAATATGCCTTTCCAGAGGTGGAAGAGGCGTGGATCCGCAAC
>CAZBHY010000024.1:3531-13827 GCA_964491705.1 uncultured Planctomycetales bacterium | reverse complement strand
GCGAGGCCAAAAAGGTCATGGTGCGCGAACTCGGATCAACATTATTTACGATCGCCAAAGATGTCAAATTGCAAATTGAGTTTAATCCACAACAGGTAGCCGCCTATCGCTTGGTAGGTTATGAAAATCGCAAACTCAATAAAGAAGATTTTAACAATGATGCAAAAGACGCCGGAGAGTTAGGTGCAGGTCATACGGTCACGGCATTTTATGAGATCATTCCGGCAGGCACCGAGGAAACCATCGGCACAACGGTGGATCCGTTAAAATATCAGATACCATCGAATCCAGTGGCCGGTATCCCATCCGATGAGATGATGACCGTAAAGTTGCGCTATAAGCAGCCACATGAGGATGTCAGTCAATTGATTTCCCGCGCGGTTACAGCATCGGATATCACCATGGCGCAGTCACAGAATTATCAATGGGCGTCATCGGTCGCTGAATTTGGAATGTTATTGCGTCAATCGCAATTTAAAAGGGATGCCAGTTTCGCAAATGCGTTAACGCGCGCTCGATCAGCTAAAGGCGCTGATGAGTATGGTTACCGTCAGGAATTTATCGAGCTTGTAGAAAAAGCACAGACATTGGCCCCGGAAACCTATTCGACAGGATACGGGTTTAAGAGTGAGAAATAGAGATATGAGATAAAAGCACACGGACACATGAAAGACAATTTAAGGTTTTCCATGTGTTCTTGTGCACATGTGTTTGTGAAACTTGCAGAAAAGGAGTGAAAATGATCAAACGTCTGATTTTTTTTACAGCTGTTGCAGTCATGAGTATTCCGTCAGTCAGCATGGCCCAGTCGGCAAAATCAACCCTCGATGACCAAACGACCGTAGAAGTCACGGTGTACAATTCGAATTTGGGGTTAATCAAAGATACGCGAAACATTAATCTGCCCAAAGGCATCGGCGAGCTGCAGTTCATGGATGTCGCGGCAACGATCCGTCCGGTGACCGTGTCGGTTGAGTCATTGAATGCGCCTAATCAATTTATGGTACTGGAACAAAATTATGAATATGATTTAATGAATTCACAAAAACTGCTCGATAAATATGTCGGCAAACAGGTGAAGATCATTGATGAAAATATGTACCAAGGAACACAAAAAGAAATCAGCGCCGAACTGCTCAGCAATAATAACGGACAGATTTATAAGATCGGAGGGGAAATTTATTTGGGCTATAACGGCAAAATCGTTCTTCCGGAAATCCCGGAAAACTTGATTGCCAATCCGACACTGACCTGGATGTATAAAAATGAGCTTGCCGATGCACAGCAGCTGGAGGTTTCGTATTTAGCTGATCAGATCAACTGGGTCGCGGATTATGTCATGATGATTAATAACGATGACACGAGCGCAGGATTAAGCGGGTGGGTCACACTGGATAATAAAAGTGGTACGGAATATCGCAACGCGAAACTTAAGTTGGTGGCCGGTGACATCAACCGTGTGCAAGATCAAAATCTCTATCTGGCCAAGGCCATGGTGATGGAATCAATGGCGGATAGCAGCAGAGGGTTTCAAGAGGAGACATTTTTTGAGTATCATATGTATGATTTGCAGAGGCCGACCACGATTAAAAATAATCAGACCAAACAGATCAATTTATTATCTGCGGATGGAATCCGCGTTGAGAAGGAATTTATGGTATCCGGCCAGCAACATTATTACCAAAGCCGTTATCCATCGATCCCTGAGTCCAAGGTCAGTGTTTATCTTAAATTTAAAAATGAAACAGCCAATCAGTTGGGTATGCCGCTGCCCGCTGGGGTGATCCGTTTGTATAAAGCGGACAGCCAGGGAAAGTTGCAATTGGTCGGGGAAGATCAAATTAAGCACACACCTAAAAATGAGGAGATCACACTCAAGATCGGTGACGCGTTTGATGTGATTGCAGAACGGAAACAAATGGATTTTCAAAATATCGGCACGCGTGCCATGGAATCAGAATGGGAGGTCACGTTACGCAATCATAAGGACGAAGATATCATCGTAACGGTGATTGAACCTGTCTGGGGAGAGTGGTCGGTGATCAATTCCAGTCATACGTACGAAAAAATGGATGCACAGAATATCAAATTTCGCGTTCCTGTTCCCAAAAATGGCGAAGCCAAGTTAAAATACCGAGTCCGTGTATCTTTTCGATAGTCGCGTGCGCAAGTGACGTGTGCGGTATTTTATCGTACACGTCACTTTGTACATTGGGTGTGCCCGGTGGTGTTCTTCGAGATCTTTTCCCAAAAATAATTGATAAACGCCTTCAGCCCATAGAATTTTCTGAGAATGTCTCCAAAACTGCGAATCGAGATCAACATGCGCCATATTTGCACCGGTCTGAGATAAAATTCTTTGAGCCCCGTATCAATCAACGTGTCAATCTCTGCCGCGGATAGCTGCGGATAGGAGACGATGGTGCGTTGTTCTTTTTCTGCCGTCAACCAGTCCGTCCAATCCTTGGCGATAATGAAATTATTCTCTTTGGCCCAAGCGTACATTGCGGTACCGGGATAGACAGCGATGCCGGTGATTTGAATCGTGTCAAGGGGAAGAGATTTGGCGAAATCAATTGTTTGCCGGGCAGTGGCATGCGTTTCCCCTGGAGCGCCAATCATGAAGCAGCCATGAATGATAAATCCAAGCCGATGGGCCTCGTTCGCAAACGCCCGCGCCATCGCAATATTGACACGGCCTTTGTGAACACGACGGAACGCGTCATCATAGCCGAATTCAAATCCAGTCATAAGCATACGAAAACCGGCCTTTTTCATCAATGGCAGCAGTTCCAAAGGCGTATCAATACGCGTGTTACAGGAAAATGAAACACGTTTCTGCAGATTGTGCGCGAGGATCATTTCGCACACGGCTTGTGCATGTTGGGCATCGGCGGCGAATGTGTCTGTTTCAATCATGATTTCGCGAATGGACGGATGGACCTTAAGATCATAAAGGATTTCTTCAATCACACGTTTCGGGTCGCGGCTGCGAACACAATGGCCATACATCAGCTGAGGATCGCGACAGAAGGAACACGCATTATTGCATCCCCGTCCGGTCATGAGGGTAAGAAACGGAAATTTTTTTCCAGCATCCGGATACCATTTCGGATTAATCAATTGCCATGCCGGAAACGGCAGAGTGTTTACATCCAACGGTGCACGATCAGGGGTATGTCTGGCGCAGGTGCCATCGAACCAACTCAGCCCTGGGATATCCTGCGGGTTTTTTTTATTCGCCAGGTCTTTGAGTGTCATATCATATTCACGGCGGCAAATAAAATCGACAGCCCCTCTGGCCAGTTCTAATGTACTATCGGGTTCTGCGGAAACATGCTGCCCGACAAAGACCACACAGCAGTGGGTTCGTTTTTTGATTTCACGGGCCTGTTCAATATCATTGTTGATTGAAGGGGTTGTGGCATGAATCACAAGCAGATCCGGCCTGGCCTGCTCGCACAGGGCGTAAGATTCCGTAGGGGTAAAATTTCGTGCTGCTGCCTCAATGAAGCTCACGTGGTGACCGTCATCGATCAGGATCTGAGCCGCCGTAAGCAAATATTCGGGATGGCGCTGAACGCGCCCACGTGACTTCGCAGACCAACGTGCGACGCGGACAAAATTTTCCCCAAATGAAGGATTGAGAATAACGATATTCATGATGCTATATCTTAGTGATAAAACATTTTGTTTTCAAGAAATTATCCATAAAATCATTTCCTATTTTCGAGATGATGCTGGTGCATTTTTTAAAAAGTGGAATGGCCTTTCTTGACGATTAATATGTATTTATATATAATAACGTACTTTTATAATTTATTTGAGGTTTCCTATGCAAATGAAACAAACACAGGCAGTTTTAAAAACAGAATACGGGAGCTTCCATTATTTTCGTATCGCGGAACTTTCGAAACTCGGGTTCGATGTGCCGAAAAAACTGCCGTTGTCCATTAAGATATTGCTGGAAAATGCGGTCCGCAATTGTGATGGGTTTAAGGTCACGATTGAGGATATTAAAAAAATTCTGCAATGGACACCACATCAACGTCCACAGACAGAAATCGCTTTTTGCCCTGGACGTGTTATTCTTCAAGATTTTACCGGGGTGCCTTGCGTCGTGGACTTGGCAGCCATGCGCAGCGCCATGCAGCGTCTCGGTGGTGACATCTCCAAAATAAATCCACTGGTTCCCTGTGATCTGATTATTGATCATTCGGTACAGATGGATGCGTGTGGATGTGTCGAGGCATTAAAGATCAACATGGACAAGGAATTTGCGCGCAACGCCGAACGCTATGAATTTTTAAAATGGGGGCAGAACGTTTTTAAAAATTTTTCTGTGATTCCTCCTGGGACCGGCATTATTCATCAGATTAACCTGGAACATCTCGCACAGGGCGTACTCAAGAATGATGTGAATGGAACGCCGGTCATTTATCCCGACAGTGTGGTTGGAACGGACAGTCATACGACCATGATCAACGGCCTCGGAATTATTGGGTGGGGAGTCGGCGGCATTGAAGCGGAAGCGGTGATGTTGGGAGAGCCCATCACCATGCTGTTGCCGGATGTCTTGGGATTCCGTTTGACAGGAAAAACACGAGAAGGAGTGACGGCAACGGATGTGGTCCTGACCATCGTTGAGATGCTCAGAAAAAAAGGTGTTGTTGGAAAATTCGTTGAATATTACGGCCCTGGATTAAGGCATCTGAGCCTTCCGGATCGCGCCATGATTGCCAATATGGCCCCGGAATATGGTGCGACCACAGGCCTTTTCCCAGTGGATACCGCTGCATTGGAATATTACGCTCTGACAGGCCGAGACCCTAAGCACATTGATCTGATTGAACAGTATATGCGCGCACAAGGTTTATTTTATGAAGGGGAGGATGACAGTTCAATCTATAGTGATCATATCGAGTTGGATTTGGCCACGGTCATACCGTGTGTTGCCGGGCCAAAACGACCGCAGGACCGTATTGATTTAACTGATTTTAAAAAACAGTTTTCAACATCGCTCACACAGGCAACCGGACCAAATGGGTTTGGCCTCAACACGCAGGATATTGAAAAAAAAGCGATCCTTGACAACGGCGAAATGCTGACACATGGAAGTGTGGTCATTGCATCGATTACCAGCTGTACCAACACATCCAACCCTTCGGTTTTAATCAGTGCTGGGCTACTGGCCAAGAAAGCCGCAGAAAAAGGAATGACGGTTCCATCATTTGTCAAAACAAGTATGGCTCCGGGGTCGCAGGTTGTGGAAGAATACTTGACAGCAGCGGGACTTCTGAAACATTTGGAACGCCTGGGATTTCACATCGCTGGATATGGCTGCGCGACATGCATTGGCAATAGTGGTCCATTATCCAGCACAGTGACCACTGCGATTGAAAAAAATAATCTCATCGCTGCCAGCGTTTTAAGTGGAAATCGAAATTTTGAAGGACGGGTCAATCCTTACACCAAGGCAAATTATCTTGCATCACCACCGTTGGTGGTTGCATATGCATTAGCGGGAACAGTAAATATAAATTTTCATACAGATCCAATCGGAACGGATTCATCGGGTCGAGATGTTTTTTTAAGTGATATTTGGCCGTCAAATGCTGAGGTCTCGGACTATGTCAGTCGATATGTCACCGCAGAATCATTCCGGCAGCGATATCATGATATTTCTCAGACAAATAAGCAATGGAATGCGATTGCAGCTGACACGAATGCCCTTTTTTCTTGGAAGACAGACAGTACATATATCCAAGAACCGCCATTTTTTTCTGGGATGACAAAATCTCCCGCATCGCTATCACCACTCACCAGAGTGCGGGTTTTATTAAAGGTGGGGGATTCCATCACGACTGATCATATCTCACCCGCGGGAACGATCAGAAAAAACAGCCCAGCCGGACGTTATTTGTTGACGCAGGGTGTTGATGTTAAAGATTTTAATTCTTATGGCTCGCGAAGAGGAAATGATCGTGTGATGACGCGCGGGACATTTGCCAATATTCGTTTACGCAATCAGCTTGTCCCGGATTCAGAAGGATCATGGACGATTCATTTTCCATCGGGTGAAGCGATGAGCATTTTTGATGCGGCAGAACAGTACCGTAAAGAAAATATTCCCTTGTTGATATTGGCGGGCAAAGAATACGGCACTGGCTCCAGCCGCGATTGGGCTGCGAAAGGGCCGGCGCTGCTGGGTGTGCGTGTTGTCCTTGCGGAAAGTTACGAGCGTATTCATCGGTCCAATCTCGCTGGCATGGGGATTTTGCCTCTTCAATATTGTGAAGGCGAGTCTGCACAGACACTACGCCTCAGTGGGGATGAAATTTTTAATGTGTTGGGCATCGAGAAGGGGGTTCGCCCCGGCCAAAATATCATTGTTGAAGCCATTGATAAGAAGGGTACGACGCGATCCTTTTCCACCATCTGTCGATTGGATACACCCGTGGAAATAGAATATTTTAACAATGGGGGAATTTTACCGACGGTGCTGAGAAAGTTATTGTAAGACACGCGATTCGTCAAAGGTGACAGATATTCAACGAAAGGGCAATCATGGGAAAAACACTTTACGATAAAATTTGGGATGCGCACCTGGTTCGTGAGAGTCAGGGTGATACGGCGCTGATTTATGTGGACCGCCAGTTGGTTCATGAAGTCACCAGTCCACAGGCATTTGAGGGTTTACGTCTGACGGGACGAAAGGTCCGTCATCCCGAAAAAACATTTGCCACCATGGATCACAACATCCCGACGGACACAAAAGATATCCGTACGGTCACGGGTATGTCCAAAATTCAGATTCAGGCATTGACGGAAAACTGCGCACAATTTGGCGTGTCGTTATATGACCTTAATGATGAGCGAAATGGCGTTGTCCATATTATTGGTCCAGAACAAGGCATCACACAACCTGGCATGGTCATCGTCTGCGGAGATTCCCACACCGCAACACACGGTGCATTTGGCGCTTTGGCGTTTGGCATCGGTACATCAGAAGTGGAACATGTTTTAGCGACACAGACGCTTCAGCAGAGCAAATCACCGACTATGCTCATTCGCGTGAATGGAACACTCGCAAAAGGCGTAACGGCTAAAGATATTATTTTATATATTATCAGCCAGATCGGCACTGCGGGGGCAACGGGATATGTCATTGAATATGCCGGTGAGGCCATACAGAATTTATCCATGGAAGGCCGCATGACTGTTTGCAATATGAGTATTGAGGCCGGAGCCAGGGCCGGGATGATCGCACCGGATGACAAAACGATTGCGTATTTAAAGGGCCGTCCGTATGCGCCCACAGGTAATGATTGGGACAAGGCTGTTGCCTATTGGAAGACATTGTTTTCTGATGCCGGGGCACACTTTGATCGCGTATTGGATTTTGACGCATCACACATTGCTCCACAGATCACGTGGGGAACAAGTCCTGGGCAAGGAACATCCATTATCGATTGTGTGCCTGATCCAGATGATTTTTCCGATGGGGTTGAAAAAAAGTCCTGTGCGGAGGCCTTAGCGTATATGGGTTTAAAAAGTGGCACTCCGATGACCGACATCGCCATTGATACGGTGTTTATTGGTTCATGTACCAATGGACGCATTGAGGATTTTCGTGAGGCGGCATCGATTCTTAAAGGCAGGAAAATTAAACCTGGGATTCGAGGTCTGGCGGTTCCAGGATCAGGGTTAGTGAAAAAACAAGCCGAAAAAGAAGGCTTGGATAAAATCTTCAAAGATGCCGGTTTTGAGTGGCGATATGCCGGGTGTTCCATGTGCCTTGCCATGAATAATGATCAACTTAAGCCTGGTCAACGCTGCGCCTCAACCAGCAACCGGAATTTTGAAGGACGGCAGGGGCCTGGGGGGCGAACGCATTTATGCAGCCCCTTAACGGCAGCTGCCTCTGCGATTGAAGGAAAATTAACTGATGTACGGAAATATCTTTAGTCATCAACTGCTGCCGGTGATGCCTGGCAGCATTATTAATCAAGCGAGGATATCATGACCCCATTTACGACACATACCGGGATCGTTGCTCCATTGGATCGAAAAAATGTCGATACCGATATGATTATTCCCAAGCAGTTTTTGAAAAAGATCGAGCGGACCGGTTTCGGCCGTCATTTATTTCATGAAATGCGATATTTAGATTATGACGGAACACAAGAAAATCCGGAATTCATTCTCAATAAAACGCCTTATCGTCATGCAAGCATTTTATTGGCACGGGAAAATTTTGGATGCGGATCCAGCCGTGAACATGCCCCATGGGCATTGGCGGATTATGGATTTAAAGTCATTATTGCTCCAAGCTTTGCTGATATTTTCTACAATAACAGTTTTAAAAATGGCATTCTTTTGGTACGATTAACAGAGAATGAAGTGGACGAGATGTTTCATGCTGTCATGCAAACACCCGGGATGACCATCACAGCGGATTTGCTGAATCAAAAAATTATTATGCCCGCTGGAAAAAAATATCATTTTGATATGCCGCCGTTCGCGAAAGAGTTTTTGTCAAAAGGATTGGATCAGATCGGTTGGACGTTACAGTTTTCCGATGCGATTGATCAATATGAAGCCGCAACAAAGCGTGTGCGTCCATGGCTGGGGCCTTGGGCGGTCTAAGCGTTTTTAAAGTCATACAAAGGGGCCTTATGGCGGGAAATACGTTTGGATATTTATTTCGCGTAACGACCTTCGGGGAGAGCCACGGTCCCGCGATCGGCGTTGTCATTGATGGTGTTCCGCCAGGAATGCCATTATCGATTACGGATATTCAAGCGGAACTCAATCGCAGGCGTCCCGGACAAAGCAGTGTGACCACGCCGCGCCAAGAATCAGACCAGGCGGAAATCCTCTCGGGTATTTTTGACGGTCAGACAACCGGCACTCCGTTGGCCATCGTGATCCGCAATAGTGACCAAAAGTCCAGTGATTACACCAATCTTTTGAATATTTTTCGTCCAGGTCACGCTGACTTTACATTTTTTAAAAAATTCGGTGTTCGCGATCACCGGGGTGGGGGACGCGCATCAGGACGGGAAACAGCTGGTCGTGTGGCCGCTGGGGCTGTTGCAAAAAAAATTCTTTCCCAATATGGAATTCAAACCATTGCTTATACCAAAGAAATCGGAGGCATCGTGGCCGCTGCCTTTGACCGGACTGTCATTGAAACAAATATCGTGCGCACCGCCGATCCATCGGCCGCAGATGCCATGATTGCGTGTATCAACGCTGCGAGAGAGCGCGGGGATTCGGTCGGCGGAATCATTGAAGTTCTGATTCAAGGGTGTCCCGTTGGATTGGGAGATCCAGTATTTGATAAATTTGATGCGCGGCTAGCCCATGCCATTATGTCGATCGGTGCGATCAAAGGCATTGAATTCGGTTCAGGGTTTGCCGCCGCACGTACGACTGGATCAAATAATAACGATATCTTTATCGACAAGGATGGACAAACGCATACTGCGACAAATAATGCGGGAGGGATTTTAGGCGGAATTTCCAATGGTGAGGATATTGTGTTTCGTGCCGCCGTAAAACCGACATCGTCCATTTCTGCAGAACAGGCAACGGTCAATACACACGGACAAGCCGAAACCGTGAAAATTTCTGGTCGCCATGATCCGTGCCTATGTCCGCGCATTGTTCCAGTGATCGAAGCGATGACCAATATCACATTAGTTGATTGTTTATTATTGCAAAAATCTATTCACTAACACGGATTGACAACGCTGCTGCGTTTTTTTCATGACGAAATTTACTCCTAAAGTTATTCTCATCACTGGATGTTCCAGCGGTTTTGGTATGCTGGCAACAGCACGATTGGCCTCGCGTGGGCATCATGTAATTGCGACGATGCGCAATCTGAACACGCAGAATGCGGTGCGCTCGGAGCTCAATGCCCGCGGCGCAACGGCCGATATTTTGCAAATGGATGTCACTGACCCTTTTTCGATTCAAAAGGTAATGACGGAAATCGGTTCCAAATATGGTGGCCTTGATGTGGTGATTAATAATGCGGGTGTTGCCATAGGAGGGGCGTTTGAAGATCTCACGCCCAATGAAATTCGGTCGGTGATGGAAACAAATTTTTTCGGCGTGCAAAATGTGACACGGGCAGCGATTCCCTTGATGCGTCCACGACGCAGCGGAAAAATTATTTGCATCTCCAGTGTGTCCGGGTTTTATGGTTCACCAGGTTTCGGGGCGTATAATGCGAGCAAGTGGGCATTGGAGGGATTCTGTGAAAGTTTGTATTATGAACTGAAA
>CAZBHY010000024.1:0-3521 GCA_964491705.1 uncultured Planctomycetales bacterium | reverse complement strand
TTGGTATCGATGTGATCTTGATTGAGCCGGGTGCCTATAAAACAAAAATCTTCGGTGAAAATATACACTTGGCATCACATTTTGATAATGACCAAAGTCCGTATTATGCGATATCCGGATTTCTTAAAAAGCGCGTGGATGATGGGCTGGCGGATAATCACCGTGATCCGGAAGACGTTGCCGTGGTGATCGAACGCGCCATTGACGCCCGCCACCCGAAATTCCGTTATTCGACGGAAATCGAAGGAAAGATTATCGCATTGCTCAAACGTATTCTGCCGTTTCGCCTCTTCAGCTGGATTTATCAGCGATTGCTTTTTAAGGGATTTGTGTATCCGGATCAATAACCGTGTATCAATACCCGCCGCACATAATTTTGCTTGCTCAATAACCCATGCGTGTTGTTAAAAACTCATCTTTTGTTGCGCAGGTCAAATAAGGATTGGAGCTTCGCTCTGTTCCGATCGTGGATGTCGCCAGAGGTCCGTAACGGTGTCCAGGATAGATCTGAGTGGTGTCTGGAAGCTTGAGAATAATATCATAGAGTGTATGATACATTGCCTCGGCATTCCCACCAGGCAAATCGCATCGTCCACAGCCATTGATAAAAAGGGTATCCCCTGTGAGCAGAATATCACCGCATTGAAAACACATGCATCCCGGTGAGTGCCCAGGAGTACTCAAACATTCCAGCTGGATATTGCCAATGGCAATCCGTTGATGATCATGGAGTGTCTGAAGATTTTTACAGTCAGGAATATAAAAAGGGGCTTCATCCGCTGATATCATCACGGGTATATCAATTTTTTCTAAGATAGCCTTAATGCCTTCCGTGTGATCGAAATGGCCGTGTGTGAGAAGGATCATGCTGATTGTGAGTTGATCAGCCTCTGCGTCATCAAGAATACGATCGACATCCCAGGCAGGATCGACCAGCGCGACCTGTCGTGTCTGTGCGCAGCCGATAAAATACTGGTAGTTCTGCATTGGACCAATTTCCATTTGTCTGAAAATAACAGGCATGATATTCCTTTTTGATCAAACGGTACAACTAATATCAGGGTTTAAAATGAATTTTTCGTCTTCCATAGCCAAATGCAGCTTGCCATATTGTTTGGCCTGTACTATAATGCCACCATCTTAAATCAAGTAAAGTGCTTTTTCAATCAAAAACAGCGTATCACATCATGATTAAACCTGATTTTAACTATTCTTTTCCAAATGGAATACAAAAAATTTATCGCCATGGAACGCGATTCCCGGATATCCATGTTCCCGTTAGACACGTGACATTATCCAATGGAGCATCCATAGATTTGTATGACACGACCGGACCATACAGTGATCCCAATATCGTTATTGATATCGCGACCGGGATACCACGCTTACGTGAACACTGGCGTAAGGCTTCAGATCCAGCTAATGTCACTCAATTGCATCGCGCACGCGCAGGGGAAATCACTCCGGAAATGGAGTTCATCGCGATCCGCGAAGGAGTGGACGCTGAGTTTGTCCGGTGTGAAGTCGCAGAAGGCCGCGCCATTATTCCCGCGAATATCCGGCACCCGGAATCCGAGCCGATGATCATCGGGCGTAATTTTCTAGTCAAGATCAATGCCAATATCGGGAATTCAACACTGTCCTCATCAATCGATGAAGAAGTGGAAAAAATGATCTGGGCAACACGATGGGGTGGGGACACAGTCATGGATTTGTCCACAGGAGCCAACATCCATGAAACGCGCGAGCGTATTTTGCGGAATGCGCATGTGCCGGTCGGAACTGTCCCGATTTACCAGGCGCTGGAAAAGGTGGGTGGCGAAATTGAATCGCTGACATGGGAGGCATTTCGCGATACCTTGATCGAGCAATGCGAACAGGGAGTGGATTATTTTACCCTGCATGCGGGACTGCTTTGGAAATACATTCCGCTAACACAACATCGTAAAACTGGGATTGTCTCGCGCGGCGGATCGATTTTAGCCAAATGGTGCATGTCACATCATCGTGAGAATTTTCTTTATGAACATTTTGAGGAAATTTGTGAAATTTTAAAACGATATGATGTCGCGATTTCGTTAGGTGACGGTTTGCGGCCAGGATGTATTGCGGATGCCAATGATCCTGCCCAATTCAGTGAGCTCAAAACATTAGGGGAACTGACCAACGTTGCATGGAAACATGATGTTCAAGTGATGATCGAAGGACCGGGGCATGTGACCTTAGACAAAATCCAAGAAAACATGGACAAACAGATTGCTCTTTGTCATGGCGCCCCATTTTATACATTGGGACCTCTTCCGTTAGATATCGGCGCGGGATACGATCATATCTCTTCGGCCATTGGAGCGGCGATGATCGGATGGCTGGGAACTGCAATGCTGTGTTATGTTACACCCAAAGAGCATTTGGGGTTACCCGACAGAGATGATGTTCGTGCCGGGATCATTGCGCATAAAATTGCGGCACACACAGCGGATCTGGCCAAAGGACATGCCTCAGCCAGGCAATGGGATGATGCCATGAGTGAGGCGCGATTCAATTTCCGATGGCGAGATCAATTTAATTTATCCCTCGACACGGAGACGGCTGTGGCCTACCATGATAAAACATTGCCATCGGAGGGAGAGAAACTTTCCCAATACTGCTCGATGTGCGGACCAAAATTCTGCTCCATGAGAATCTCAAAGTCTGTCTGCCACAACACACCAATCAAATAATAATCATATCGAGTTTGATGACTCAACATATGAATCAATCAATGAATTTTTTGGCTGAATGTGTTGATGCCGCCGCTGCTTCGTTATATATTGAATATACAATGTGAGAATATGACCCAGCATAATACGTCATTGTCTACTGATCGTGAAAGGAGCTGCTGATGGACGTCGCCTATTGGAACGAAAAGGCCGAAGTTTATGAAGATGAAATTTTTAATGTTTGGCGGCGGGACAAAGACGGTGTATTGACGTCATTTTTCCAAAATGAAAATTTTCGTACTATGCGCGTCCTGGATTGCGGCTGTGGAATCGGGCATGGCATTCCGATCCTTTCCCAATATTGCCATTCTGTTCACGCCGTTGACATTTCCACGGAATGTTTAACAGTGGCGCAGGAACGCTATCACCACTTGCCCAATGTGACATTTGCTCCCGCAGATCTGTCCCATCAGCGCATCAATCTCCCCATCGCTGATCTGGCGGTCGCAGTGAATTCTGTGATCACGCCATCAATTCATACACGTCTGAAAATGCTTAAGACGATTCATCGGCATCTCCGACCAGCGGCATCTCTGGTGCTGGTGGTTCCAGCGCTGGAGTCCTATTATTACGTTGCCTATAAACTTACGGAATGGAGTATTCGTGACGGCTCAACAGTGCGTCAACGATTTCACGCGGACGCGATTCACCAAGGACACGGTGTTGTCCCAATCGACGGAGTGCTGACCAAACATTATCTCAAGGAAGAACTGATGACGTTTTTAGGGCTCGCGGGTTTTACCATTGAACATGTGCATAAGG
>CAZBHY010000023.1:13094-13831 GCA_964491705.1 uncultured Planctomycetales bacterium | reverse complement strand
GGCCATCTGATCATGATCTGATTTGGTGGTGGATGAAAATTTGCATTCAGGCATCGGGATATTGGTACCCGGACCATAGTGAGTCGACAGCGTTGGCTGATGATCAAACGCGGTGGTTGCCGCGCGTTCGCCAGATGAGGAATCAACGTGTTCCTGTTGGTGCGGTTGTGCGAGCCTCTTCGTCACCAGTAGAGAACCAAGAGATTTTGGGGCCAGCATGGCTGCGGTATTATCATGCTAAATTTGATTTGGCCGATGGGGAAAAAGATCGCGCTGGGAAAACAGCGCAGGATCATTACGAGGAATCTCTTCAGAAAATGAGGGACTCTGAGAATAAGGTTTGGTATGCGACACGGAGAGATATTGAACAGCATCCGGAAAAATATACACAGTGGCCCAAGTTTGTTGAGATGGTTGCGCATGCAGGGGAATTGGATCGTGCAGACGCAGAGGCCCAACAGGCACCGACACTGAATGTTCCGGTGATCATTGCCCCTGTGTATGTGCCTTTTACTCCGCAGGATATGGTTCCGTTGACGCAGGATGGCGATGACAGTGAGGATCATGGTATAGGGTTTGAGCAACAAGTCGCGATTGTTGATCGTAGGGGAAAATGGCAGAATCGTGAATCGTCTGATGACGAGGCGTGAGCTTTATGTCCGCAGGAATTGCTTATCGATGAAATCGATCGTTGTCTCGATGACCACCGGCCTTCCATGAGGGCATGTAAAAGGATC
>CAZBHY010000023.1:0-13084 GCA_964491705.1 uncultured Planctomycetales bacterium | reverse complement strand
CTAACAGTTGGTGTATTTGCAAAACGGCCTGCTCAGAGGTGATAGCATCTCCGGCCATGATAGACGATCGGCATGCCCGTCGAGCGACGTGTTCGTGGTCGCAACGGGCCAGGTCGCCGGCGGCCAGAAGTTCGCGCACAGCTGCTTCTGGATTTTTAATCAGCATAGGAATCGAATGAATCGCAATGGTCTGTTCGTCAAATTGTGTTGTTTCAAATCCGATCTGAGATAAAATATTTTTATCATCCTCCCATTGCAGCATTTCTTGGGCCGAGACCGCCATGGTTAGCGGAACAAGTAAACGCTGCACTTCGACACAGCTGTTCTGCATTTGGATAATCAATTGTTCAAACATAATCCGTTCTTGGGCAGCATGTTGGTCGATGATCAGCAGACTGGCAGACGATTCAAAGAGAATATATTTATTGATCAAGATTCCGATGAGCCGGGCATGCTGCAGTTTTTCTTTGAGCGAGGTCTGTGTGGTTCCGAATAATTCTTTGGGTGCGTCTTGGGCATCCGCAAAGGCGTATTGTTCGGTCGGCGTCTGTCGGTATGTTTTTTTTGCGCGTGATGATATGGGCTCTTCGAAAAAAGATTCCAGATCAGCGCTATTTTTTTGTTGTTCGGACAAGGATTGTCGAATCATGTGGTGAATGGACGACCGGGCAGTGTTGGTTGAGTCTGTTTTGGAATCGTGAACCTGCTTGGGTTGTCCGCTGCCCATCAGGGCGTTTTCGCACAAGCGGCGCAGCAGCGTGCAGAGGCGCTGTTCATCACGGATTTTGACTTCCCGTTTCGTCGGATGAATATTGACATCCAGTTCAGCGGTCGGCAGGCAGATGTGCACGTAAAAAAACGGGTGGGCGCGCGGCGGCAGGATCAGTCGGTAAACATCATTCATGTGGAAGCTGATATTTTTGTTTTGGACGGGCCGGCCATTGATAAAAATAAATTGCATGTCGCGTTTGGCGCGGGTGATGTTGATATCACTCATGACCAGATGAATCGAGAGGGCGTGTTCAGGATATTGGGCCTGAGTCTCCATCAAAAAAGAGCGATCTAGGCTGAGGACATCTGCAATGCGGTCGATGGTTTTCTCTTGGTGGTGAAGATCCAGCAGCGTTTTGTCGGCATGATTTAAAATGAACTGGCGTTCCGGGTAAAGGAGGGCGTAGGGAATAAGGGTGTTTAAGATCTGATGAATTTCAGCGGTGTTGGATTTTAAAAATTTTCGTCGGGCCGGAGTATTGAAAAATAATTCCTGAATTTCGATGTCTGTTCCGTTGGGCATGGCAACAGGTTGAATGTTAAGTTTTTTCCCGCCGCGCATATGAATTTGCCATCCGGAATCTTGTTCGGGTGTCTTACTGCGTAGGACGATATCCGATACAGCGCAGATGCTGTACAGCGCTTCCCCCCGGAATCCCAACGAGCGGATGTTGAAGAGATCATCGGCTGTGGTGATTTTGCTGGTTGCGTGGCGTGCGAATATCGTGGCAATATCGTCATGGCCAATGCCAGATCCGTTGTCCGTGATCTTGATCAAGGTCTTACCGGCATCAGAGAGTTGAATGGCAATGGTGGCGGCTTGAGCGTCGATCGCATTCTCCATCAGCTCTTTGATCACAGAGGCTGGGCGGTCAATCACTTCTCCGGCGGCGATTTTGCTGATGACATCAGGACTGAGGAGATGAACGTTGGGCATCGGTGTTATTGCGGCGTTGTGTCAACGCCGTCAGCCTTTCTTTTTAACGTATTTAACAGGGTTAATGCCTCAATGGGCGTCAGGGTGTTGATGTCCAGGGCCTGCAGTTCATTTTTGATGGCCTCTGCTTCAGCGTTGCCCGGATGTAAGAAAAAATCGAATTGCTGCGGCTCGTGTGCGTCTTCTTTGGTGCCGCTGAGCGTTTGCTTCAGGTTTTGTTTGATCTCAAGGCGTGAGAGGATCTTTTTTGCGTGCGCGATCACAGGCGCCGGGATTCCAGCCAGTTTGGCAACATAAATGCCATAACTGTCGTCCGTACTACCCGCAATGATTTTATGTAAGAAAATGACCTCATCTTTCCATTCTTTCACGGCGACGTTGTAATTTTTCACATTGGGATAATCGTCAGCCAGCGCTGTCAGTTCATGAAAGTGCGTCGCGAACATGGTTCTGGCCTTTGTCTTTTGAAGATACTCCGCCAGGGCCCAGGCCAGGCTGAGTCCATCGTAGGTGGATGTGCCGCGCCCGATTTCATCTAATATCACCAGGCTGCGGTCAGACAGATTGTTTAAGATATCCGCCATTTCGTTCATTTCCACCATAAAGGTGCTTTGGCCTTTGGCAATATCGTCGTGCGCGCCGATGCGGGTAAAGATTTTGTCCGTCACGCCGATTACTGCCGACGATGCCGGAATATAGCTTCCCATTTGCGCGAGGATGACCAGAATTGCCGTTTGGCGGATGTATGTGGATTTGCCGGCCATGTTGGGACCAGTCAAGATGATCAAGTGGTTATCGCTGCAGTCCAGCAGAGTGTCATTGGGAATAAAGGCGGTTCCGATCGTTTTTTCCACCATAGGATGGCGGCCGTCTTTGATATCAATGCGTGTTTGGTCATTGATGTCCGGGGCAATGTAGCCTGGTTGTTGCGCCAGCACGCTCAGCGAAAAGAGGGCATCCATGGTTCCAATCTGACGGGCATACGCATGGAGCTCTGTACTGTGATCCAGGATTTTCTTGCGCATCGACTGAATCAGCTCATCTTCGATTTTTAAAATTTTATCCTGCGCGTTGAGGATTTTGTCTTCATATTCTTTGAGTTCTTGGGTAATAAAACGTTCGCCATTGGTCAGGGTTTGTTTACGGATATAGTCGGAGGGCGCGAGATCTTTATTAGCGTTGGTGATTTCAATGTAATAGCCAAAGACTTTATTGAATCCGACTTTAAGAGAATTGATGCCTGTGCGTCGGATTTCTTGCTGCTGGAAATTTTTCAGCCATTCTCGGCCGTGTTCCTGGATATCGCGCAGATCATCCAGTGCGGCATGAAATCCAGGGTTGAAAATCTTTCCTTCATATTTTGTCAGCGGCATCTCGGGATTGATGGCCGCAGTCATTAGCGTGCGCAGCTCGGGGATGTCTTGAATATGAAAAAGCGGATGTGTGCTGTCAAGGCCGTTTAATGCGGTGACGATCTCTGGGATAAGCGCTAAGGCATTGCGGATAGCGAGCAGGTCTTTGGCGTTGATATAGCCGCAGGATAATCGGGAGAGGGACTTCTCGATATCAGGCATCTGGCTCAACAGATTTTTCAAATGTTTTTGAATCTCTGGCTGGTTTTTGAGCAGTGATACCGCGGCCTGTCGTTGGTTGATTTTTTCCGAATCTTTTAAGGGGTGGAACAACCAGAATCGTAGCATGCGTTTTCCCAATGCACATAGGGTGTTGTTGATCGTTTGAAAAAGGGAATTGAGTTCCAGGCCATAGATGGCGGCCGGGGAAATGTAAGCAAAGTCATGATCTGCGAAAAGCGTGACATGGTCAATGTGCTTGAGCGGCTGCTTGTTCATGTGTTTGAGATATTCTAACAGCGCTCCGGCGCTGGAAATCGCGAAGGGCATGTCATGAATGCCAAATCCGCGTAATGTCGGCAGCTGGAAGTGCTCGCACAGATTTTTTTCTGCGATGTCTTTGTTAAAACACCAGTCGTCATAGGCACTGAGCATGATGTCTTTTGTCCGGAGCAACGGATGGGCGAATAGTTTTTTAATGGCATGCTCAGACGATGCGGGATAGATGCATTCGTAAACGGGTAGTCGGGACACCACTTCGAGGCAGCGCATGATGTCCTGATATTGATTGGTCTGGATGGTCCCGGAGGAGGGATCGATCAGGGCCATGCCCGTTTGCGTTTCGTTGGGGCTCAGGCAGAGAATATAGCGTGCATCTACGGATTGGTTATCCAAAAAGGTCCCTGAGGTGATGATACGGACGACATCGCGCTGCACAATTCCTTTTGCCTGCGCAGGGTCTTCCATTTGTTCACAGATGGCCACACGAAGGCCGGATCGGATGAGTTTGGCAATATAGGTATCCGCGGAATGATAGGGGATGCCACACATAGGCATATGGTGCGCGGTGTCTTTGCCTCGAGAAGTAAGGACAAGGTCGAGAATGCCACTGGCAACCTTGGCATCGTCATAAAACATTTCATAAAAGTCGCCCAGCCGGAAAAATAAGATGCAGTCTTGGTGTTGGGCCTTGATCTGCCGGTATTGCCGGAGCATGGGGGTTTCGAGTTCTACCGTCATAAGCAATATCGATATGTCGTGTTCGCTATGAATGCAAGGCATGTGTATGGCGCCCAGCGATTCAGACACAGGGAATAAAGGGTTTAAAAATTATGTGTATCATACCATAAAAATGAGAATACGAAAAATAAAGAGATAGGGCGGTTGACACTCAAAGAATTACAGTGATATAATCCATTGAATATTAATAACTTATAATCCTATCCAAAGGAACATTATGATCAATATTCTTAGTCAAAAATATGGCGGATTTTTCATGTCCCTTATTATGAGCAGCGGCATTTTTTTATTGGCCGATCATCCTGGCGTGTGTATCGGCGGCATGGTGGCCGACAGCATACTTGAAGAGGCCAGGCAAAAATATGACACCGGTTCGCATGAACAGGCGATTCATTTGTTTAGCAAGGTCTTGTTAATTGATCCGCGCAATCAAGAGGCATTGGATTATCTGAAAAAGATGGGTCTTGATGGCGGGATCTATGGATATCAAAAAACGGCTGCTGATCATGTATATGATCTCATGGACGAAATTTCCTTGTACCGGAATCAGCTTCAGGCGCTGGAAGATCGCAGTGATCAGCAAACACAAGAGACCGATCGTTTGAGTGAACAGAAGAAGTATTTGGAGGATTTGATTGAGCGTAAGGAGCAGGAGCGGCAGCAGCTGATGCAACAGAAGGATGAGATATTTATGGTGTCGACGATGAAATTAAAGGAGCAGCAGGAGCAGCTGTTGGATCTGCAGCAACAGGCCGCGCGCAAGACAGATGAGCTGGTGCGTTTGAATACAGACCTTTTTGAGTTGAAAAAGAAATGGCAGACAGATCAGGCGGCACTGGGCAATACCACGGAGCAGCTGCATACAGTCACCACGGATCTCAAAGAACATCAAGACCTCAACGCACAACAGCGGCATGAAATGAAGTTGAAATATGAACACGAGATTGCTGATCTGGAGCAGCGTCGTGATGCGCTGGAGAGTGATATTTTTAATTTGACGCAGGAGCATCAACAGCGCGCGGCGCGTTTGCAGGGCATTGTCCAGCAGCGGGATGCGGAGTTGACATTGGAGAGAGGGCGATTGGCCGTGACGGCGTATCAGCTGGCAGAGAAAGAGGGCCGGATACTTAAGATGCAGGAAGATCAAAGGGCCTTGCGTCTTCAACGAGACGCGCTGGAGAAAGAGGCGCAAGCCTTGCGTGACAATATTCAGCAGATGAATCAGGATAAGACGTTTCGTTATGCGCAGGCCTCCCCGACGGATGAACAGCGGAAGAAATTGATTGCGCATATTTATAAGCAGGATGATCAGATCATTGATCTGAAATCCCGTTTGACCGATTTGCGCCAGCAGATGACGATGTTGAAGAATGAGGAGTCTGAAAAAGACCGGCAACGCGCGATGATGCTCGAGCAGCAGATCGCCTCTTTGCAGAATGAGATTCGGGATAAGGAGAGGACAACGGTCTTTTTAAAAGAACAGCGGGATTCGCTGGAAGGGCGCGTGAAAGATTATCAGGAGCGCCTGGATATTGTAGAAGGCATGATTCAGGATAAAGAGGAGAGAATTCTTTTTCTGGAAGAGCAATTGGGATCAGATGTTTATTTGGAAAAGGAATGAGTGCTGCGCTATGGAAAGTCATATTACGCGAACAGATGTTTTGCACAAGATCGGCCTCTTGCTGGATCGGACGGTTCAGCCGCAGGATGTTTATGAGTGGGCATTGCGGATTGCGGTGTCCGATGGATATCGTGCTTTTGCTGATCAGGATGCCATAGCGGCTGAGGCGATTCATGAGATGATGAATATGAGTGAGGACCATGTGATCAGTGCCGATGAGCTCAAGGTCTTGGAATATTATCGGCAATGCCTATCCGGCGATCGTAAGGATGTTTCATTGGATCGAGATGCTGCGCTGCGTTGCGATCTGCCAGCTGCGTTGTTTGCACGGTGGGCGGATTGTTTGACATCGCAGCCGAAAACGCCCAAGGAGATGGCGCTTAAGGCCATGAGGATTTATATCTCTATTTTTGCGGCGTTTGTGCTGGCCCATAATTTTTGGCTTTTATTTCAATTGGGTGGGCCATGGTCTCATCAGAGGACATCCGCCGTGATGACGTTCCCTTTTTTGATTTACGGGTTCTTGTTGTTGCTCCCGATGCCGGCTATTGCTACAAGCAAGGCCTTTCTCGTATCGCTGGTTTTATTGGTGATGGCCATCGGATATTTCTGGTTTTCTTTTTTTCAAATGATATTTTTCAGCCGATTCCATTTTTTAGGATTTTTCAGCGGGCTTTTTTTGGGCGCGATTCCCGCGACCATGGCGCTGTGGCTTTTGATTGATGAAAAGTATTTGAAGAATATATCTGTGGTTCAGTCATCGGAAGGTTGAAAAGAGGAGCTCATGGCGAAAAGAATTTTAATCATTGAAGACGATCAGGACATTGTCAGCCTGTTGGAATATCGTTTGGCCGCACATGGGTTTGATGTCCTGACGGCCCTGGATGGGGCAACCGGATTGGCCATGGCCCGGTCAGAGCGCCCGGATCTGATTACGCTGGACATTAATCTTCCGGAGGTCAATGGGTTTACGGTGTGCAGTATGCTCAAGGCCGATGAGGCATATCATTCCATTCCCATTATTTTTTTGACGGCCCGTGATGGCAACGCGGATAATATTTTTGATGATAGCGTCCAACCGGAAGCTTATGTGACAAAACCGTTTGATATTAATGTCTTAGTGGAAAAAATCCGTCAGTTGACGTCTGCGTAAGGCCTTTTAGGCGCGGTGTTGAGCTTATCAGTAGTTTTTATTTTAGAAAAATTTTGATTTCTGAGGTTGATGCATTTTTCTCGTTTATCTGGGAGATCGCGATAATTTTTTTGATTTCCGCTGCGGCGTCGATGATGGGAGGAATGAGAGCCTTTAAGAAGTCTTCTTCTGGTAGAGAGTGCGTGATGGTTTGATCTAGGGTTTGAATTTTTTGCTGAAGGTCTTTTCCTTCCTCTTCTTGTTCCTTAAGGGTGCGCCAAGCATCGTCTAATTCCTGTTCTAATTGATTCTTTTTCAAGACTGATCGTTGTGCCAGGGAGTTCTCAAGCTTCTGCTCCGCCATGCGGACATCTTCAGCGATTTTTTCTTGCTGTAATTTTTTTAACTCAAACGCCTTTTGATTTTCTGCAAGTTGTCTTTGTCCTTCTTCTGTGAGTTCTTCTGTTTTTGAATTTTTTATTGATAAAAGAATTTCTAAATCAGCGCGTTGTTGTTCAATCTCTTTGGTTGTTTTTTGCAGGAGATTTTTTTTGAAGTTGGCATCACTCAGCAATTTCTTTATAACTAGTTGCGCTTTAGAATCGTCTTCCCCAGCGCCAATTGTTTCTATAAGTTGTTGAAGGATTGCTTCAATGTGCAGTCGGGTGCCAGATGCGTCTTGGATTAACGCGGCGTGTTTTTTGGACACGGACACTTTTTGGTTTTCCCACTCTGAGAGCTTGTTCAAAAAATATTTTTGATGGCGCAAGAAGAGTTGACTTAAATTCTGCATGGCCTGTTCGCACTGGAGAAAGATGATGGAATGAAAATTTTTTGATAGAGGAGATCGATTAAATTCGTTGTGAAGGGTTTTTTCAACATGATCAGTGGGATCTTTGACGGCCAGACGTCCGAGCCCAAGCAGCATCATTTCATCGGTCAGGTGCGATGAGAAATCAAGGCGCTGTTGGGTTAACTGATCAAAGGCATTTTTCATTTGATCTGGGAAACGCGGCCGGGAGAAGATGAAAATGTTCCAATCATTTTCTTCATTCCCGGAGGCGCCGTTGTCCCAAAAAAATCCATTTTCTTCACCAAACAGGGAAATGACATGTTCGGTTGAGCGCATTTGATCTGCATCAGGCGATGTCGCGCTGATTTGGTGGACGAGAAAACGGATCATGTCCGGGGAAAGGGACGAGGAACATTTTGACCAGTGGTATAGCAGAGTTTCGTCATGGCTAAAGGGAAAATGTTGCGGCTGTTCGGGCAAACAGAATAGTTGATCCTTGCTGCCTACGGAGTGTTTGATGTAAAGCGAAGATTCAATTTTGTGATGATCGGCCAAGGTTGATGAAAAACTCAGCGCCTGGATGTTTTTTTGTTTTATAAGATCATGGATGGCATAAATCACTTTCCTGAAGGATCGGGATGGTCCTTGATCTGTCTGAGTGCTAATTTTCCAAGGAGCGCGTTCCAATGAGGGGGGATGTTTATGATCGAGGAACATGAAGAAATTTTTTCGGTTGGGCGTCTTGGCCTTCATTTCCTGAAATAACGCATCATGATCAAGAGGTGCATATTGTCCTTTCATCGCTGAGAAATATCTGTATATTGGATTGAATCCCATTCCGAGGACAACATAGTTGTCAACGAAAGCAAAGGAGACCCAGTCCATATGACCGCTAGCACTGATCATTGAAAATGGGTGGCCTTGATAGGATCTGTCTGTGATCCTCGCGGTGGCATCAAGCTGGCGCAGGCTGTATAGCAGTTGATCTTTAAATGTTTTTTGATCTGCAATACGGCCGATGAAGATTACACTGCTGAACATATTTCGGATTGTTTTTTCATTGTGGCCACGAAAATGATAAGGATAAAGCGCGATGGCAAAGTGGTCACTGACGAGTTGTTTGAGTAGGCCCTGGCTAGAGGAAGCGCCAAGAAAGGCCTGCACTTTTTTGAGAACAGTCGCATAGATGTCCGGAGCATGACCAAGATCAAGGATTTTTACGACGTCAATGGCTGCGGATCGTTTGATGAATCGAGAATCAACCAGTGGTTTCCATAGATTATTTGCATTGTTGATTTCAATATACAAGAGGGGATGGCTTGGGAAAAAAACACTGAGTTCAGGACGCTCAGCCGCTCTTTTCTTTGATAAATAAACATTGCGTCCAATGAAGAATAGGACACAAACGAGACATGCCGCAATGGCGAAAATCAAAAATTTTAATTTCTTAAATATCAGCATGGGGATATTCAGCCTTTATTCGATTAATATTCGCTTTTTATTTTAAAACCAAAACTTCAAAATAGAAGATATTTATAAGAAAATTATCTAGTTTTAACAGCTTAATATATATTATACTTTATTAGGACTGATATTAAGAGTAGTGAATGGAGCAATATTGATGTAATTTTTCTAGATTGTTTTTTAGGGTGAAGATTTATAATTATGGCTATGGTTCTTAAGGAATGCATTGATATCGATTGATTGTCTAGGAAAACTTTAGATTGTGGGGCGTGGTGATGAGAAAAAGTCTGTTGATACCTGAAAATAAGAAGATGCATCTGGCGGTTAATCTAGTTTTAATTGTATCTTGGGTTGTGATTATTTTCATTTTTCTTTTTAGGTGGGTAGGAATATTTTCAGAGAAATCATTATCCCAGCCTGGAGAGGGAACAGCAACGATTGAAAGTATTGAGCCGCTTGAGGTTCTGGCTGACGATATGGCCATCATCGGCCCTCTTTATTCTCAGGTGGATATTGTTGAGGATGGTCTTTTCTTAGAAGCCCAGAAAGAACAGGTTCTTCCGTTACTAGAAGAAAAAGGATTGTTTTTTGGCTTACGAAAGGATGCAAGTGATGATGCATTGCTCAACGATGGACCAACGGAGACGTTAGAAGGCGAGCTGGTCTATACAGCCACAGGCCTTCGGGCTATCTCAAGTAAGGATATGATCCCAGTAGAACCGGGGAAAAAATATCAACTCTCTGTAGAAGCGATGTCTTTGGGAGATTCGCCCAGTGATGTTTATATCGGTCTGGCTTGTTACGACAGCCAAAAGCGCTTGATCAGCGATGATGCCGTCAATCGATCTGGGCAGGCGCGTGTCATTGTTGAAGTGGGCGAGGCATTGATTCAGACAGATACTGACATTTTTGGTTGGGCGGATGCAAAGGATTTTGCCGGCAGAAGGTCTTTGGGTTTTTATTTCGATGGCAATACGAGCCATTTGCCTGATTATATTTTGGGTGGATATGAAGATTATTACAGTCGAGATATAGGGCAGGGGGCTTATGCACAAATCGAAGGGAAAACGATTCCGCTGAATAGCAAGTTGCCGGAAGAGATCTTAAAGAAAATTGTATTAGGGAAAACGGTAGTTGATAATCATCGCGGCGGGGGGCTCTATCATTATGTTGCAGCTCAGCGGCAAGCGGTGCCGCTGGGGGAGTGGATTGTTTATCAAAGCGATATTATTTCTGGAGAAGAGTTTAATGATGATATTGCCAGTTTTCGCACAGGAACGCGCTATGTCAGAATTGTCATCCTGAGTAATTATTATACGAAGCGCTTTGAGCCATCTCCACGCGGAAAACAAAAGCAAGCTTTTCGTAAGCTTATTTTTAAAGAGGTTCTTGCTCAAGAGCAGAAAACTTGATAAGGCATTAATCGACATAGGGAGGAGATATGAAACGTCTACGCATGATCAACAGAAAAACAGCACAATCGACCCTGGAGTTTCTTGTTCTTTTTACTGCTGTTGTCGGTATTCTTTTGATTTTTCTCAATCCACAGTCTGGTCACTTTGGGCGGGCACTTTTTTCAACGTTAGGTATGACAACGAATGGAATCGGAGATGTGTCGAGCAGGATTTCTGCGGCTCGAACCATGATAGGAAGAGATAAAGATGGCAATATTGTTTTGATGGACTCAAATCATTGGACGCTGGATGATTTGCGCGTTCAAACCTTTGATGGCAGCAAGATTTCCATGGAGATGGTGGATGGCCAGCTGGTTTTTAAAATGGAAGGCCAGGTCAATGTTTTTACGTTGGGTGATTTAATCGATATTGATCCCAACAAGAAATATAAAGTGTCTCTTGATGCCATGTCAGAAGGAGAAGAGGGGCAGGCCGGCCGTCTTTTTTCTGGGTTTGTTTGTTATGATGAAGAGGGTAATATTATTCGATCTTATCAGGCAAAGCGCGTTGGCAATGAAGGTAAGCTTGCTGGATTTTCACAGGACGGTATGACGATTATCACAGAAGGCAATTTGGAAGGATGGCAGCAGGATGATGTTCCCCCGGTGAATAGGCTCCTTGGTATTTATTTGGATGGCGACACCAGTCATCTGCCTGATTATGTTATCGGCACTGAAGTGTTCGGGAATCTTGCCAATTATCAGGAGCTGAATGAAAATCTAGGGGCTTATCAAAATACGCAAGACAATGAAATTCATCTAAATAATCGTTTGCCCGACGATGTGATGGCGGCGATTCAAGAAAATAGCGGCACCGCTGTGATCATGAACCACCTGCCGGGACACAGTTATGATTATGTTTTGACTCCTACGGGGACACGACCGGAATTGGATTCTTGGACAACTTATAGTGTTGAAGTGAACGGGGAGGCATTTAATACAAGTGAGTTGTTTTGGACTGGAACAGATAGCGTGCAGTTTGTCTTGTTGGGGAATTATCGGAGCGTTTTTGACCCCTCGCTAGGTTATACGCCAACTATGTATTTTAAAAATTTTCGTATGGTCGAGGTGACGGAGTAGGATTCGTGTTATGGGGACATGACTTAATTTGCTGAAGGTGGCCCGTGTAGGTTGTTTGGGAAGTTGATATGTTTTATGTTCGGTCGAGGCACCGATACTGAATCGCCTCGGCGATATGTTCGGGCAAAATTTCCTTGGAGCCCTCCAAGTCACTGACAGTTCGCGCTACTTTAAGAATTTTATTGTGGGCGCGGGCCGATAACCCGATTTCTTCGATGGCATAGCGTAAAAGACGTTCTCCCTCATCATTGAGACCGCAGAATTTTTTGAGCTCTTGTGTGCCCATTTGCGCATTACAAAAAATATGATTGTTCTGGAATCGTTGACTTTGGATGTCACGTGCCTGGACGGTGCGGTGTTTGATTTTTTCTGACGGCTCAGCGCAGGCTTTGGACATCAGCTCTTTGGAATGCAGTGCCGGAACCTCAAGATGAATGTCAATACGGTCGAGCAATGGTCCGGATATCTTTGATCGATATTTTTGAATCTGAAGGGGAGAACAATGGCATTCTTTTTTGGGATGGGTGGCGTACCCGCACGGGCAAGGGTTCATGCTGGCGATGAGCATGAATTGCGATGGAAAACGTGTTGTTCGTGCTGCACGGGAGATGGTGACACAGCGGTCTTCCAGTGGTTGACGCAGTGATTCCAGGGCGTTGCGATTGAATTCCGGCAGTTCATCTAGGAATAAGATGCCGTTATGGGCCAGGGTGACTTCGCCAGGGCGAGGGTGGGACCCGCCGCCTATGAGCGCAATATCAGAGCAGGTATGGTGCGGACATCGGAAGGGTCGGTTGACGACCAAGGCGCTTTGGGCAGGCAAGAGACCCATGACAGAATGGATTTGTGTTGTTTCCAAAGATTCTTGTAAAGTCATATCCGGAAGGATGGTCGGAATTCGCCGCGACAGCATGGTTTTTCCACTGCCAGGAGGCCCGATCATCACGACGTTGTGCCCTCCGGCCGCAGCGATCTCCAGGCCGCGTTTGACAGCGATTTGTCCTCGGACATCAGCAAAATCCAGGGTGTATTTTTTTCCAGAGGTTAAAAGGTTTTGGCAATCCACAGCAAAGGGATGGCCAGTGTCGCACGCGGAGACAAAAGCAATGACTTCGTTGAGGGAGTGGACAGGGTAGATTGGAACGCGCTGAGCGATGGCAGCTTCCTGGGCGTTAGATTTGGGCAGGAGCATGGCGGAAAAAGTGTTTTGATCAGCGTTGAGTGAGATGGACAAGGCTCCAC